>CAYRQC010000028.1:0-12995 GCA_964426265.1 uncultured Phycisphaerales bacterium
CGATGCGAGCATGAGCTTCCTCGGCGACGACTACTTGCCTTGATCCCCTTGAGGGTAGCCGAGCTGCTTCAGCTTCTCCGCATGGCCCGAGGTGTCGAGCCGGCTCGCCGGTGGCGGCAGCTTCTGCAAATCGGAGCGCCGCTGCGCGTAGTAGCGATCCAGCTCGTCGAACTTGTCGTGCATCGTTTGCAACAAGTTCTTCGCGTAGTCCTGCCAGCGATCGCGCCACGAGAAGAGGAACTGCTGGCCCGCCTTGCCGCCCATCGGTTCGTAGCCGATCGCGGAAAGCTCGTCCCGGTCGACGCGGTGGGCCACCTGCACGCGCTCCTCCGCCGCGGCGCCCTCGAGTGGCAACGCGATGAACTGCGCGGCAAAGACGTTGCGTTCCGCGTCGCCACCCTTGTTGCGCAAGAGGTCGACCAGCGAAACACCGTGATGGATCCAGTCGCTGGCGTCGACGTTGCAAAGCTCGAGCAGCGTTGGCCCGATGTCGAGGTTGCCGGTCGGAGTCGCCACGCGGCCCGGTGCGATGCCGGGCACGTGGACGATCAGCGGCACGCGAACCTGCTCGTTGAAGAGCGAGGAGCCGTGGCCGTAGTTCTTGTCGTCCTCCTCGACCTTCGTCTTCAGGATGTGCTCCTTGAACGCCTCGCCATGGTCGGCGAAGACGACGACGATCGTGCGTTCCGCCAGCCCGAGCGCGCTGAGCCGCCGCAGCACGCGGCCGATGTGGAAGTCGGTGTAGGCGATCTCCCCTTCGTAGAGCGAGCGGCGCCGCGCCGAGATCTCGGGTTTGCGATCGACCGCGTTCGGGAAGCCGCGGGGTGGTGGGCGGTCGGTGAAGAACTCGCTCACTCCCGGGTGCTTCACGTAGTCCTCGTGCGGATCGAAGAAGTGGGCAAACAGCAGGAAGCGGCGGTCGCGGTGGTCGTCGAGGAACTGGATCGCCTTGTTCGCGACCTCGGGCGACGTGATGCGACGGTGGGCTCCCGTCTCCATCGCTTGCGGGTTCATCGGCGCCATGCCGTTCGCCGCCACCGACGCCGCGAGGTTCGACTCGTCGACCACCATCCCGAGATCGTCGTAGGCGTCGAAGCCCTGGTCGAAGCCCCAGAAGGCGTCGGTGAACGTGCCGGAGGCGATGCCGCCGGTCTCGTAGCCGGCGGCGGCGAACCGCTCGATGAAGGTCTCGAAGACGCCGAGGAACTTGTGGTCGCGGTGGACGACTCCGTGCGCCTCGACGTATTGGCCGCTGAAGAAGGAGCTGTAGGAGGGGAGCGTCCACGACGCCTGGCTGAGGTTGCGCTCGCAGACGACGGCGGCCTTGGAGAGCGCATCGAGGTAGGGCGAGGTCGGGCGATCATGACCGTAGCAGCCGAGGTAATCGGCGCGCAGTGTGTCGACCGTGATGATCAACACGTTGAAGCGGTCGCCGCTCTCGACTTGTTGATGGATGCGCGGGACCGAGGTGAGCCACTTCGTCGGAGTCGACTCGGTGGCAGATTTCTTCTCCCGTGCCGGCTGGCCATCGATCGAGAGCTCGAGGCTCGCGGCGCTCGCGGGGGCGCCGGCGAGCTCGCCGCGCACGCGTCGCCACGCCGCCACGCCATCCGCTGCTGGGCTGACCAGCGTGGTCGGCAGCTCGCGGCGGCCGCTGCTCGTCACCAACGTGAGCAGCGCCGACTTGGGCGCGACGATGCCGGGCGCGCGGATGACCTTGGTCGTCTTCTTCTTGGTTTGCGGATCTTCGGTGACCTCGAAGAGCGGGATGCTCGCGATATCGAGCTCGACGTAGGTGCCCACAACTCCCGAGATCTCGATCGTCGAACCGCTGTCGTCATGCCAGAGCGGTCGCGAGATGTTGTCGATCGAGAAGCGCGGCTCCTCGCTCTTGGGATCGGCGGCGTGCAACCGTTCCGTGGAGAAGATGGCGCCGGAGTAGGCGGTCGGCAGCGGCGGGTCGATGGTCGGCGGGGGTTCCGGCGGCGCCTGATCGAGCGCGGCGAGCTCCTTGGCGATCTCCTCGTCGCGCTTCTCCTTGCGGTTGGTCTTCTCGACGCCCTCGCCGTTGGTTGCCGTTGGCGCCGCCGCTGTCGCTTTCGCCCAGCGGACGCTCTCCTTCGCCGGGATGATCCCGAGCGGCTGGAGCGTCGCGCCGACCTCCTTGCGCACCCACACGTAGGCGACCTTGCCCTCCTTCTCGGTGAGCCCGGGCAGCGCCATTGCGCGCAGCTCATAGTCGGGAGTCGGCGCCACCGGGAACTCGCGCGCCGGCTTGCCGGCGTCCCAGATCTGCGGGTGCCAGCAGATGATCTCGGGCTTGCGGCTCGCCAGGTAGGCGCGCGTCGCCTGCTTCATGTGGCCCGGTCGGTCGAGGAGCCACGGGTCGGACTCCTCCTTCGCCGTGTGGCGGTCGCAGAGCCCCGATTGGTCGATCGTCCGCATCTGGGCGAAGTAGGGGATCGCGCCTGCGGCAGTCGTCGCGATCGTGAAGTCGGCCGGCAGCTTCTGCTTCAGCTCTCCCAACGCCTTGCCGAGCGCCACCCACTGCGCGGTGTTGCGCTTCATCCGCTTCACCGTGGAGAGCGAGACCGACTTGGAGCGCTCGTTCTCGACGCTCTCGATGGTGGGACGAGTGAGCGCAACGCCGGCACCCGCCAGCAGCGCGAGCCCGACGCCACCTGTCACCATTGCCGGCATTCGGACGCGCCGCGCCTGCTCGAAGAGCGCGTGCAGCAGCGCTGTCGCCGGAATCATCGCGAGCGGCAGCAGCGGCACCAGGAAGCGATAGAGCGCCATGTAGTCGCCGCCCGCCCACGCGAGGTAGCCGCTGAAGAGCGTGAGGGCGAGCGCGAGGTGGGCGTAGGTCCGACGCTGCTCACGGAAACGCGGCAAGGTCAACGTCGCCGCGATGCCGACCAGGGTGAGCCAGCCCGCGAGCGGATACTCGCCAAACCAGGTCGCGAGATAGCCGAAGCCGAGTCGCAGGTTCAGCACGCCGCCCGCCTTCACATAGAAGGTGTTGGGGAGCCAGTCGTCGTAGTAGCTGTGGCGCCAGAGAACGAACGGCCCGAAGGCGACGACGAATCCCGCGGCGAGCGCGAGTGCGCGTGCCACGAGTCTTCGGAGCGCGAGTGGCCGCGCCAGCAGTCCGCAGGCCAACAGATGGAGACCCGCCGCGCCGCCGAAGACGACGCCGTCCGGCCGGACCATCGTCGACAGACCATAGAGCGCCCCGGCGAGGAGCAGCCCCTTCGCCGACAGGAACCACCGTTCGTACGCGACGATGGCGAGCAAGGTGATCGCGGCATAGAGGCTCGCCTCGAGCCCGCTCATCGACCAGAGGATCATCGGTCCCTGGCAGACCAGCAGGAAGCACGGCACCAGCGCGAAGGGATGCGATCGGAGGAGCCGGCGCGCCAAGGTCGCGGTTGCCGCGAGCGTCACCAGCAGGAACGTCACGCCGAGCCAGAGCGAGAGCGGCTCGGCGCGCAGACCCGCTTTCATCCCAAGCCCGATCAGGATCACCCAGAGGAAGTTGGTGTAGCCCTCGACTCGTTCGCCGATGTTGTAGACCAGCCCATGGCCGGCCGCGAAGTTCTCCGAGTAGCGGTAGCTGATGTAGGCGTCATCGCAGAAGAACTGCACCGCGTGCCCGTGCCACCAAAGCACGCCGAGTGTCGCGAGCACCAGCAGGAGCACCCCGACGCGGCGACTCCACACCGGCGCCGGTCGCGCTGCCGGTGGTGCGTCAGGGATGGCTCCAGCGTCGGTGGCGGTGATCGCCTGATTCATGAGCAGCGGCTCCGAAAGCGTCCACCGACGCCGGGGATGGTGAAAGGGAATCGGCTCTGCACGCTCAGTGATCCGCGTAGCCCGACGCCTTGATCCGGCGCTGGTGCTCTTCGGCCGCCTCACCGTCGATCGGCGTGCCGTCGCGCAGGGCATTCGCGGCGAGTGCATCGACGACGACGTGCAGCCGCGCCTTCAGTGCCGCGACGCGGTCGGGCTGGTCGGTCGAGAGATCGTGCTGCTCGTGGGCGTCGTGCCGCAAGTCGTAGAGCTCCACGTCGCCCGAGACGAGATCGAGGATCAGCTTCCAGTCCCCTTGGATCAACGCGCGGCGCCGTGTCAGCGTCTCCTTCGAGCGGTCGCGCTCCTTCTTCAGCGCCGCGAAATCGGCGGCGCGCGCCTCGAGCAGCATCCGCATCTGGACCGGGTGATCCTCGATCTTCTTTTTGCGCTTCCCCTCCGGCTCGTCGAGCTTGAAGAGCCGGTAGGTCTCGCCGCCATCCTTCGCGATATCGACGAAGAGCTTCCACGGGCTGCGCGTGACGCTCTTGGGCGCAGTCACCTCCTCCGGTTCGTCGATGCCGACGGTCTCGACGCTGACAAGCGCCTCGTCGGCATGCAGGCCGTTCTCGATTGCACCGGACGCTCCACTGAAGTCGCCGAGCGCCACGCCCTCCGCTTCTCCCTTCGCGAGCCGCAGCAACGGCCCCAGCACGTCGTCGAGCTGCACCGGCAGCTCGCCGCGGACGGCCGGCGCGATGCCCGGTCCGGCGAGCAGCAGCGGCACCCGGATGCTCTCCTCGTAGAGCTGGATGGTGTGGCCGATCCAGCCGTGATCGGCGAGCCCCTCGCCATGGTCGGCCGTGACCAGCACGAAGGTGTCTTGATCGTGGCCGAGGTCGTGCAGCTTGGTCAGCACGCGGCCGACGTGATGGTCGGTGAAGGCAACCTCGCTGTCGTAGAGCGCGTCGAGCCGCTGGTGATCGGCAGCATCGAAGTGGCGCGCCTGCTCGCGCAGCTTGAAGATGTCGGCGCCGGAGAAGACGCGGTCGGTGTCGGCGACGCCGAACGTGAATCCTTCGTGGTCCCAGTAGTTGTAGTGCGGATCGAAGTAGTGGAGATAGAGCAGGAACGGCTTCGAGTGCGGCTGGTCGAGCCACTTCACCGCGGCGTCGCTGATCTGGTCGGAGTTGATCCCGGCGCGATCGACCATGCAGCCCTGGTCGAAGCGGTCGAACCCGCGCTCGAAGCCGAAGAGCGGCTGGACGAAGTAGTTGCCGACGAACGCGGCCGTCTCGTAGCCGGCGCCGTGCAGCGACTCGGCGAGCAGGCGGGCGTCCGGCGAGATCGACGCGAAGAAGTGGAGCGCCCGGTGCATCTCCGGCTGCAAGCCGGTGAGGAGCGAACTGGTCGACGGGAGCGTCCAGGGCGCCGTGCCGTAGGCGCGTTCGAAACGCAGTCCGCGCGCGGCGAGCGCGTCGAGCTGCGGCGTCGTCTTGCGTTCGTAGCCGTAGCACGAGAGGCGATCGGCGCGCAGCGTGTCGATCACGATGACGACAACGTTGCGCGCGCCCGCCTGCGGCGCCTCGCCGAACGGTGCCTCGGCGCAGGCGGCTGGCCCGATCAGGGCGGCAAGCAGGGTGTCGAGAGCGAGCATGGGTGCGCGTGCGAGCATGGGGGCCTTCGGGTCGTGCTCCTTTGGTTCGGCTATCTTGGCGTCCGATCCTTCGTCTCGGAGATCTCCCCCGTGCGCGCTCGCATCGTACGACGAAGAATCAGTGGTGCTGGGTTTCGTGCGCTGGTGGTTCTCGCGGTCGGCGGCGCCGCAACGGGACAGCAAGCGCCGCCACCTCCCCAGGGCTCGATCGACCATCTGCTCGACCGCATCGGTGAGGCGAAGTGCGAGTCGATCTTGCTCGAGGCGCGACCGCTCGGCGACCTCCATCTCGATCTCGACGCAACGACGCCCGAGCGGGTGCAAGACGACGGTGGCACGCGGCTCTGGCGGCTCGACGGGTCGCTCACCCGCGGCCCCGATGGCCGGCCGGTCGCGCCGCGGATCACGCTCGCCGGACAGCCGCCTTCCGACGAGGTGAAGGCGGAGGTCGTTCCGTCGCGGGTCGAAGTGCTCTTCAAGGACCACCCCGACTTCAAGGACTACAAGAACTTCCCGCGTGCGAGCGACGTCCACGGCAACCGCTACATCTGTCTCGACGAGGACCAGGAGGTCGCATTTCCGATCGACCTCCCCGGTTTCCCTTGTCGCCTCGCGTTGGCGACGAAGGTGCTCGGCACCCATGGCGACTTCGAGGCGGTCGGCGAAGCACCGAAGTTCGAGCTCTTCGCCGGCGAGCAGCAGCTCGGCAGCTTCGATGCGTCGTGGAAGCTCAACGAGAACCAGTTCGACCTGCCCGATGGGGCGGCCTCACTGACGATCAAGATCCGCGTCAGCGGCGTGACGCCGGTGAAAGGCGGGATCGC
This sequence comes from uncultured Phycisphaerales bacterium, assembly GCA_964426265.1. Taxonomy (GTDB): domain Bacteria; phylum Planctomycetota; class B15-G4; order B15-G4; family SIAN01; genus SIAN01. The sequence goes on from CAYRQC010000028.1 coordinate 6,274, forward strand.
GCTGCTGCGCTCCTACGCGCTGGTTGCGCGGGACGGCTGCGATCGGTTGCGGGTGCACGCACCGCCGGCGATGCGGGAGCTCGCGGCCGACTACACACTGGCGCCGCCGCCCTCGGTGCAGACGCTTTTCGACTACAGCCTCGATCGCGCCGACCACAACGAGGCGTCGGCCCGGCTGCTGTTGCTCCCAGGTCGCGCGGCCGTGATCGGTGACGGTACTCAGGACGCGGAGGTCGTGGTCGACGGGCAAGTAGTCGGCCGCATCCGGGCCAACGCCAAGGAGGCGGGCTTCAGCACGGTCCGGCTCGGCTCGGCCACGGTGGCGTTGCGCTCGAAGAAGCCGCTGCGCGGAGTTGTCCGACTGGTCCAGCCCAATGCGCTCTACGTGCGACTGCGCGACCCGATGGCGTCGCTGCGCGATCCGGTCCCGTTCGTGCGCGGTCTCGAGGCGACGGTCGCCAATCCACTCGTCCGCCACCTGATGGTGAAGGACGACACCCACCTCGCGCTGCTGGCACCGGTGACGACCACCGTCGAGCTGCCGATCACCGTCTGCAAGGGCGATCGCTTCGAGGTCGCGACCGGGATGGTGCAGCTCACCGACGAGAACCTCACGCGCGGCAAGATCCACGGCGAGGTCGTCTTCATCGCCGAGAACGGCACGCGCATGCGGCTCGCCGAAGCCGACTGCATGCGCAAGAAGAAGGTCGAGTGGGAGACCCAGGTCGCGGAGTTCCCCGATGCCGTCGTGGGCAAGGGGACGCTCCGGTTCGAATCGCGCGCCGAGGCAGGCACGCAGCTTTCGGCGTTCGACGCCATGGTCGCATTCGGTGATCCCGTCCTCATCCACGCGGCCGGCCCGCGGCGACCGAACCTGGTCGTCTATCTCATGGACACCGTGCGCGCCGACCACTGCTCGCCGTGGAGCTACGCGCGCGACACCACGCCGTTCATGAAGCGCCTCGCCGATGAGGGGATCGTCTTCGAGCAGGCCTTCTCGCAGGCGCCGTGGACGCGGCCGTCGGTGGCGACCCTCTTCACCAGCTACCTCCCGTCGTTCCACGGCGCGAGCAAGATGACCGGGCTCGCGCCGCAGCTCATCACGCTCGCCGAGCGGCTGCGCAACGCCGGCTACGCGACCGCCGGCTTCCTCGCCAACGCGCACGTGCACGGCGGCAGCCTCAACTTCGAGCAGGGCTTCAGCCGCTTCGAGGCGATCGAGAACGCCAAGCAGCGCGGCGACTCACGTGCCGACGCGGTGCAGGAGTCGGCGCTTTCCTGGGTCGACGCCAACAGCGACCGGCCCTTCTTCCTGTACGTCCACACCATCGACCCGCATGCGCCCTACAACCCGCCCGCTGCCACTGCTGGCGTCTGGAGCGGTGCCTACGACGGCTCGATCGAGCCACTGCGAACCAATGCGCGCGAGCTCAGCGACCGCGCGAAGGGCGGGTCGTTCGACGCTGCAGACCTCCAGTATCTGCTCGACCTCTACGACGAGGAAATCCTCTTCAACGACCGCGAGTTCGGCGCCCTCTGCGAGCACCTGCGCGAGAAGGGGCTGTGGGACGACACGATCGTCGTCGTCGTCTCCGATCACGGCGAGGAGTTCTTCGACCACGGCGGCTTCGGCCACGGCACCGTGCTGTGGAACGAGCTGCTGCACGTTCCGCTGATCGTGAAGCCCGATCGCAAGCCAGGTGACCAGGGCGATACGGAGCGGGGCGTGCACGTCAAGGACCGGGTGCGCGTGATGGACTTGCCGCAGACGCTGCTCGCGCGGATGGGAGTCGACGCGCCCCCCGCGGAGTTCATGGGCGTCGATCTCGCCGCCGCGTTCAAGGGTGGCGAGCTGGACGAGCTGCCGGTGATCGCCGAGGAGTTCCCGGACAAGAAGTGCCTGCTGACCGGAAACTGGAAGTGGATCTGGTACGGCCCCAAGTGCCGCAAGCAGCGCATGTGGCTCTTCGACCTCGCCACCGATCCCGGCGAGCTGCACGACCTCAGCGAGGAGCGCTCCGACTTCTGCTTGCGATTGCAGGGGGTGATCCAGGGGATCTACCGCGACTACGAGAAGCACGGCTTCGAGCACTACGACAACGTGATCCGGGAGCACCTCGACGCGCAGGACCGGGAGGCGCTGGACAATCTCGGCTACATCGCCGGCGACGACCCGGATGCGACCGACGAGGATGCGGACGACCCGAAGGACGCGAAGGAAAAGCAGCGAGGCGGCAACGGCCATTGAGCTGCGGTGAGGTCAGCGACCTGCGGTGAGTGGCGCCGATCGCCGCGGCTACTTCCCGCCGCCGTTCCCGCTGCCCGGGCAACCGCACATCTGCTCGCCGCTCTTGGTGCCGCCGCCCTTTTCGCCACCAGCTTTTTCACCGCCGCCCTTGTCGGTCGCTGGCGGCGCGATGGGCCCCGCCCACATGCCCCGGAATCGGATCTTGAGCTCGGGTAGCGCGGCGCTTTCCGCGAGGATCACCAGCTCGCCGCTGAAGATCTTGTTGACGGGGGTGCCGACGACCTTCACCTGCACGTCGTATTTCTGGCCCTCCTCGATCGGGATGAGCTCGGCGGCGAAGGCCTCGGGACCGATGCGCGCGGTCATCTTGACCTCTTTCGCGCGGTAGGGGAGTGGCGGGTTCTTGTTCAGGAGGTGGACGACGCGCACGTCGTTGGTGCCCGGCTTCACCACACCGAACTCGATCGTCTCGGGTGATCGCTGCCGCTCGTTCTTGTCGACCGTCCACTCGACGTCGGGCATGACCCGGACCATGTAGTTCAACTGATCGACGGCCGGGATCGTCTCGTGCTCGAGGAAGAGCTTGAGCTTGCCGGAGTACTCCTTGCACGGGAGCTCGTCGCGCAGGCGCAGGGTGATCTCCCAGGCGCACTTCTCGTTCTTGCGCGTCTTCACCTCGTGGTAGTCGACGTCGAAGACCTGCGGCTCCTTCAGCGAGTAGCCGGAGATCGCGAAGACGCCTTGGTTGATCGACGCCATCCGTACCACCCGCTCGACCGCCTCGCCGCGGCGCACCAGGCCGAAGCTGACGCTCGACGGCGTGTACTCGAAGGGTTTGTCGACCACCATGGTGAGGGCGATCGTGAGCGGGCTGCGGGCGAGGTCGTTGGTGACGATCTGGATCTGCTTGCGCTGCTCGCCGCCCAGGCCGGCGGTGTCGACTTCGCAGTCGAGCGTCGCCTCCTCGCCGCTCTTCAGCGTGCCGTACGCCTCGTCCGACTTGAGCTTCGGACCCGAGACCACGCGGTTCGGCAGCTCCAGGCGCGGCAGCGTGCAGTGGCATTGCACGCCGACCTTGATGATCACCATCTCGCCTTCACCGTCGTTGCGGATCTTGAAGGTGGTGTGGAGCCGCTCGCCCGAGAGCACCTTGCCGAACTCGTGCGAGTAGCGGTCGCAGACGATGTGCGGCTGCGGGCCGGCCTTGGTGTACTTGGCCCAGTCGGCGTCGAGCGTGACGGCGGGGCGATCGTCATCGCCCTGGGTCGTCGATTCGACCACCTCCCACTCGATCGGCAGCTCGAGCGTGGTCGCGTCGACGGTGAGACGGACCCGCCCCTGGTAGCTGCCGAGCGCGCGCTCCTTGGCGTCGATCGTCACCTCGAGCCGCGTCGCCGCCCGGCCCGGAAGCTCGATGTCGGTCGGGGTGCCCGCCACCACCGGCATCCGCTGCTTCTCCTTGACCAGTGCGACCGACAAGCCGGGCCCCTCGAGGTCGACGCTGGTCAGGTGCGCCACGCTCGTCTTGCTGTTGTCGAGCGTGACGGCCCGGACCACGAGGCTCCCCTTGGCGACCGTGATCTGCTTCAGGAGCGACGCGCGGCCGAGCTTGATCGCGCCATCGATGGTCTTGGTTGCGGCGGGAGCGGGGGCGGGAGTCGGGGTCTCCTGCACCGCGGTCGCGAAAGGCAACGAGCCGACCAGCACCAAGAGGGAGCCAAGGAAGAGCGAGCGATGCGTCACGTGGTCCTCCGAAACGATCAGGCTCCTCCCGGCTGGCTTGCGGCGCGCGTCACTACGCCCCGGCACTGCCGTTGTGAGTTCCGCGCGGCCCACCTGGAGTGGCCCATAGGAAACCACCCGGGCGCGCCGGCGCAAGGAAGCACTGGATGACCGCTCCGGCGCACCCCTGCGTGAAACGCCGCCTCGGCGGGTCAGTTCCGTGACCGCGGCGGTCCGCCGGGGAAGCCGCCGCCCGGCCGCCCGCCCGGAAACCCGCCCTGCGCGCCAAAGGGTGGCGGCGAGAGCTTCTCGCCCTCCTTGGGCAGCTCGAACGCGAGCGCGAGCCCGGTTGCGCCGCCCGGCGGAACCACGACCTGACGCACCAGCATCGCTTTCTCACCGCGCCACAGCTCGACCTGGAACTCGCCGGGACTGCCATCGTCGACGTGGAAGGTCATCGTCTTCCAGTCGACGCGACCGCGGCCGGCGGGACGGCCGTCATGGTCCACCAGCCGCAGGATCGCGAACGAGCCGCGCCGATCTTCAGGGTCGGGCGCCACCTCGCCCGGCGGCAGCACGAACGTGCCGCTCACGACGACCGAGGCGATCAGCTCGACATCGACCGCGACGTCGCCGTGGCTCGGGTCGACCTCGATGGCCGCGCTGTACGGTGCGGCGCCGCTCTTGCTCACGACGAGGTCGTACTTGCCGGCCGGAACGTGGGCGAACTCGTAGCTGCCGGTGAGCGGATTCACCGTCGTGAACTGACCCGGCACGCCATCACCGCCGCGCAGGATGACGTTGGTGCCGAGCCCCGCCGGCAGCAAGCCAGGTCCGGTGATCCGTCCGCGCACCGCCGCGATCTCGAGACCGATGTCGAGCTGCCGCGTCTCGCCGCCGAGCAGCTCGATCTCGCTGCGATACATCACCGACGCCAGCGCGAAGAAGTCGGAGCCCTCCTTGATCCCTTGCACGGTCACCACCGACTTCCCCTCCGGGATGGCGTCGAAGCGGTATTGGCCCTTCTCGTCGGTCTTCGCGGTGATCTTGCGCGGTCCCTCGACGCGCACGCTGAGCTCCGGCGTCGGCACGCCATTGATCCAGACGGTGCCGAAGAGGGTTGCGACCGGGCCGCTCGTCAAGCCGCTGATGTCGATGTCGACGGTGGTTGTCTCGCCTTCGTGGATCTCGACCTCGCCTTTCGCGAGCGGATCGTCGCGCATCGTCTCGAAGAGCGCGAGCGCTCCCTTGCCGACGATGCGGTCGCGGATCTCGTAGCGGTAGTTTCCCGCCTCGAGATTGACCACCACGAAGTCGCCGGTGTCCGCGGTCGCCGACAAGGTCGGCATGAAGGCATCGGGCCGTTTGGCTTCCTTCATCGTCAAGATCACGAAGAGCGACTTCCCCGGATCCTGACCGGCCGAATGGACGCGTCCCTTCAAGTAGCCGCCGACCGGCAGCGCGACGGAGATCGGCCCGCACGGAATCTCGACCTTCACCTCCTGCGTCGCCTGCGCCGGGTGCTGCATGGTCAGAACGTACTTGCCGGCCGGGATGCGCTCGAGCTTCACCACGCCTTGCGGATTGGTGCGGCCGCGCGCGACCGGCCGCTCGAACATCCCTTCGGGGCAGAGGCTCGCAAAGGCCCATTCGAGGGGCAGCCCCTCCTTCAACGTGGTCGCCGTGATCACGAGAGTGTGGGCGGTCTGGAACAGCAGATCAAACGTCAGCGGCGGATCGGCCACCTCGATCTTCGTCTGCGCCAGCGCGAGGTTGGGGGCGCGCCCGATCAGCCGATACTTCCCGAAGTCGAGCCCCGCGACGCGCACCAGCCCCGGTTCGATCACGGAAGTTTCGGTGAGCCGCTGCATCGGCGGCGCGAGGATCGGTGGCACCGGAGCGCCCCCCTCGATCGGATCGGGCGCGATGAAGAGCTCCGCCTCCTCGATCGGCTTGCCTGCCTCGTCCTGCAGTCGGACGATCAGCCCGCTCGGCGGCGAAAGCTGGACCTCGAGCACCTCGTCGATCGCCTTGTACGGACCGTGCACATTGAGCGGCTGCCCGCGCGAGAGCCGCGTCGCGACATACGCCTCGCTCCCCGACGGCAACCCCTTCAGCGAGAAACGTCCTTGCGCGTCGGTGCGACCTGCCGACTGCAGCAGGGCCGCCGGCACCGGGACGATCGCTGCGCGAATCCCAGCCAACACATCGACCCCCGCGACCGGCTCGTCGGCGCCGTTCACCACCACGCCGTTCAAGACGAAGCCGTCGCTGAGGTAGAGGTCGCGCACATCGCGCTCGGGCCCCTTGCCCGACGGCTGGGTCTTCGTCGCTGCCTTGAACCCCGCCTTGTCGGCGACCACCGTCACCATCCCGAGCGGCACACCCGCGAGGCGGAACTTCCCCTCCTCGTCGGTGAGCGTCGTCGGGATCGGCACCAGCCGTTCGAACTCCCAGACGATCGACGGCACCTCGAACGCCTTGGGTTTCTCCATCAGCTCGACCATCACGCCGCAGCCGCGCCGGATGTCCTCGAGGCCGAACTGGAAGATCATCGCCGGCAGGTTGGTGGCGCGGACGCGCGCGCCTGCGACCGGCTTGGCCTCCTCGTCGAGCACACGCCCGAAGAACGTCACGAATGGCTCGAGCACGATGTCGCCGAGGTCGACCACCTGGCCGGTGACCGGGCTGCGGTCGATCACGCGGAAGCTCGACCGCGCGCCGCCGAGATCGATGCCGAGCAGATGGACCG
>CAYRQC010000029.1:0-7174 GCA_964426265.1 uncultured Phycisphaerales bacterium
CGCTGTCGGTCGGCAACCTCGCGGATGCCGGCGAACGGTTCAAGGCCGCGGCGGCGGGTGCCAAGGGCTGGGAGAAGCAGTACGCCCTCTACCAGGCCGCCGAGTGCCTGCGCGGCCAGCGCAAGCTCGACGACGCGATCAAGGCCTACAACGACGTGATGACCCAGGTCCCGAAGACGCGTTTCTTCGGCGACTGCTTCGAGAAGATCGCGATGTGCCAGCGGGTGCAGGGAAAGATCGACGAGGCGAAGGCGACCTACGAACAGCTGAAGGGGCAGGTCACCCTGAAGAACCTTCCCGCTCGTTGGGAGCTGCTCGCCGAGTTCCATCTCATCGAGCTCGGTGAACGCGCCGACGCCAAGGCGGCCCTCAGCGGCTACACGGAGCTGCAGACGAAGGCGGCCGAGTTTCCGGACGTGGCGAACATGGCGCGCCTGCGCGTCGGCTACGTGATGATCCAGACCGGCAAGGTCGCCGAGGCGCGCAAGTTCTTCGAGGACATCATCAAGGACCGTCAAGCCTCCGATGTCGCGACAGTGGCCGGCGCCTACAACGGCCTGGGCTCGACCTACGTCGCCAAGGAGACCCCGACTCCGGCCGATCTCGAGGCCGCGCTCTTCCCGTTCCTGCGCACGATCTTCAACTACGGCGATGAGTTGCCGCAGAGCGACCTGCTCGCCGAGGCGCTCTATTGGGGCGGCCGCTGCCTCAGCGGGCGCGCGGGTGAGAACAACCAGAAGCGTGCCAAGCAGCTATTTGAGCGCTGCGTGAAGGAGTTCCCGACGTCGGACTGGGCAAAGAAGGCGAGCCTCCTCAAGTAGCGGCGCGCGCGACCGCAGCGAACCCACCGTTGTCCGCCGAACGCAGCGCGCGGCACGACCCGCAGTCCGGCGGCGGCGATGACGTCGGCGCGATTCGCCGGCTGCTCTACCCCGTCTCGTGGCTGCTCGGCAACCTGCTGTTCGGGATCTGGTTCCGCCTGCGCGTCCGCCACCGGCCCACGCCCTTTCCGTCAGGACCGTTGGTCGTCGCCGCGAACCACGTCTCCTTCCTCGATCCGGTGACGCTCGCACTCACGGTGCCACGCCGCATCACCTACCTGGTCACCTCGACCGTCTTCGATGTGCCGTGGTTTCGGCCGTGGATGTGGTTCTTCGGCTGCATCCGGGTCCAGGACGGCGCGGTCAACGTCGACGCGATGCGACGCGCCCTAGCGGTGCTGCGGCGCGGCGGCGTGGTCGGGATCTTTCCGGAGGGCGGCATCAGTGACGATGGCCAGCTCCACGAAGGGCAGATCGGAGTGGCGTCGCTCTTGTTGCAAGGGCGTGCCCCGGTGTTGACGGTGGCGATCGTCGGGACCTTCGAGGCGCTCCCGCGCCATCGCCGTTTCCCGCGGCCACACGCGGTCGAAGTGCGCTATTCCGAGATCGTGCAGCCGAGCGCGATTGGTGCCGGCCTGCCGCCCCGCGAGGCGCGCCGCCTCCTGCGCGATCGCGTGATGGCCGGGATCGCGGCGGCGCTGCCACCCGCGATGGGTGGGCGCTGAGCGGCTACTCGGCGCCGCGGAAGAGCGCCTCGATCGTCGGTCCGAGCTGGGTCTGGATGGCCGCGCGCTTGATCTTGAGCGTCTGCGACAGCAGCCCATTCTCGAATGAAAAGGGCTCGTCGAGCAGCGCGAAGCGGGCGATCCGCTCGTTCGGCCGGAAGCCGCTGCTGCTGCCGACGCGCGCATCGATCTCGCGGCGCAGGAGTGGCTCGAGCTCGGGACGCGGCCGGAGCGGCTCGCCTTCGTGGCGGCGCGGCACGATCAACGCTCCCAGGAACTTCTGGTCCTGCCCGACCACCACGGCCTGGGCGATCAGCGGCGACGCCAGCAGCGCGTTCTCGATCGGCTCGGGCTCGATGTTCTCGCCGGAGAGCAGGACGATCGTGTCCTTTGCGCGACCGGTGATCGAGAGCTCGCCGGTGGCGCCGACGAAGCCGAGATCGCCAGTGTCGAACCAGCCGTCGCGTGAAACGACGGCCGCGGTCGCCGCGTCGTCTTCGAAGTAGCCGCGCATCACTTGCGGGCCGCGCGCGTGGATCACGCCTTGCGCTCCTGGCTGCTGCGCGTGGCCCGTCTCCGGATCGCGGATCGCGAGCGCCGTGCCGGCGAGCGGAGCACCGACGATGCGAGCGCGCCGGTCGCCCGGTCGCCGCAGCGTGAGCACCGGCGAAGTCTCGGTGAGCCCGTAGCCGTTCAGCAGCTCGATGCCGAGCGCCTGGAAGAAGAGGTCGACGTGGTCGGGAAGGGTGCCGCCGCCGCTGATCGCGAGCCCGCCGCGCAGTCGATCGACCCCGAGCTTCTTCGTGAGCTTCCCGATCACCGCGCGGCGCAGCAGCGGCTCCTGCAACCGCTCGCTCCAGGTGGGCGCTGCGGTCGCGCCGCCGAAGCCGCGACGGCGGGCGCGCTGCTCCGCCAGTGCGAGTGCCCGCAGGACGAGTGCACGCTGCCGAGGAGGCGCGCTCGCCAGCTTCGTGTGGACCCCTTCCATCAGTGCCATCCAGAGGCGCGGGACCGCCGCGAGGACGCTCGGCCGGAAGTGCGCGAGGTCGCGCGCGAGGTGGCGCCGATCGGTGTAGATCGTGCGCGCGCCCAGGGCGAGGAGCGCGTACTCGACCATCTGCTCGAACATGTGCCACGGTGGCAGGATCGAGAGGCTGGTCGAGCCGGCGGGCAGGAAGCGGATGATCGCAAGCACCTGCTCGAGGTTGCTCGCGAGGTTTCCTTGCGTGAGGACGACTCCCTTCGGGCGTCCCGTCGTTCCGGAAGTGAAGACGATCGCGGCGACGTCGTCACTGCGGCGCTCGGCGATGGAGATGGCGAGCGCGGCCGCGCGCGCCGCCACCTCGCGGTCGCCGCGGCCTGAAGACTGCAGCTCTTCGAAAGTCCCGACCTTCAGCCCGCCCGCCTCCGCGGGCGGCGCACCGGTCAACAGCACCACGGTCTCGATGGCATGCGCAAGGCCGGTCAGCCGAGCCAGCAACTCGGGCCGCTCGACGATCGCCACGCGTGCGCGCACCTTCTCGATGATGTAGGCGATCTCCGCGGCGGGCGCTTCGGCGCCGCGCGGGACGACCGGTGCTCCGAGCGCGAGCAGCGCGAGGTCGGCGATCAGCCACGGCTCGCGGTTCTCGCTCCAGAGCAACACCGGCTCGCCTTGCCGCACGCCGAGCGCGCGCAGCCCAGCCGCCACCGCCGCCACCGCCGCATGCAACTCGGCACCGGTGAGGCTGCGGTCAACGCCCGCCTCGCCGGCGCCATCTCCCGTCTCACGGGTCGGTGTGACGAGTAGCGGTCGCGCGGCGTGCTCCGTCCACGCCGCCGCCAGGCGCGCGATCAGCGTCGGTTTCAAGTCGCTCACGGCCATGGGTTCTCGCGGCGGGCACGCTCGCGACGACGACAGCAATCACGAGGGCGAGCGCTCCAGCCGGCCGCGATTCAACCGCGGCAGCCACCGTCGGGCGAGAGAGTCGTCGGCGGCGCGGCCGCTGGCGGTGCGCGGTAGAGCTGCTCGATCTGCGTGTGGTAGCGCTCTTCGATGGCACGGCGGCGCACCTTGAGCGTCGGCGTCAGCTCGCGGTTCTCGGTCGAGAACGGCTCGGGGAGCAGCGCGAACCGGCGCACCCGTTCCGGCGGCGCGAGCTCGCGGTTGGTCGCCTCGATCGCCGCGTCGAACAGCGCCAGGACCGCGGTGTGCGCGAGCATCTCGTCGCGGCTCGACCACGCGACGCCGCGCTCTTCGAGCAGCGTCTTCAGCGCCGCCTCGTCGGCCACGATCAGCGCGATCAGGTAGGGCCGGCGGTCCCCGATGAGGCAGACGTCGGCGATGATGCGATGGCGTTTGAGGAGCGCCTCGAGGTGCGCGGGCGCGATGTTCTTGCCGCCCGATCCGATGATCAGGTCCTTCTTGCGATCGGTGACGAAGAGGTAGCCGTCGTCGTCGAGGTGACCGACATCGCCGGTGCGCAGCGCGCCATCGGCGGTCATCACCTCGCGGGTCGCGACCGCGTCGTCGAGGTAGCCGCGCATCACGTTCGGCCCGCGGACGATGATCTCGCCGTCGGCTGCGATCGCGATGGCGACGCCTGGGAGTGGCTCGCCGACGGAGCCGGGACGAACACGGCCGAGTCGGTTGCAGGTGATCACCGGTGCCGTTTCGGTGAGGCCGTAGCCTTCGAGGATCGGCAGCCCGAGCTTCGCGAAGAAGCGGACGAGCTGCGGGTCGAGCGGCGCGCCGCCCGAGACGAAGAAGCGCAGCCGCCCGCCGAGCCGCCGGCGCAGCAGGGAGAGGACCAGCCGCTCGGCCAGCTCGTGGCGGAGCTTCAAACGCATCGGCAGCGCCGCTCCCGCGGCCGCGGCGCCGCGCCACTGCTCGAGCTCGTCGGCGACGCGCAGCGCGAAGTCGAAGAGCGCGCGCCGATAGCGCGGAGCGCGTTCGATGGCACCGAGCAGGCGATCGTGCACCTTCTCGTAGAAGCGCGGCACGCCAAGCACGACCGTCGGCCGCACCTCGCGGATCTCGGTCGCGACCTTGTCGGGCGCGGTCGCGTAGGCGATCTCGCCGCCGGCCATCAGCAGCGCGTAGTGGCCGGCCGTGCGCTCGAAGCAGTGCGAGAGCGGGAGGAAGGAGAGCACCTTGTCGCGCGGCGTGAGCTCGATGTGGGCGAGGATCGCCGAGCAGTTCGCGAGCAGGTTGCCGTGGGTCAGCATCACGCCCTTGGGCGGACCGGTGGTGCCTGAGGTGTAGAGGATGGTGGCGAGGTCGTCGCGGCCGACCTGTCGCAGACGTCGCTTGACCTCGGCGGCATGGGCAGCGAAGCCGTTCGCGTCGCCACGCTCACCGGCGGCGATCGTTGCAAACGATTGCGGCGCGATCGATGGCTGCGCCACCGTCCGTGATCCGGTGTCGCCGTTCCCGAAGTCCCCGTGATCGAACGCGATCACCTGACGGAGCCGCGGCAACCGCGGCAGCAACGGTGCCACCTTGCGCCACTGCTCGACACCCGAGACGAAGAGCGCCGCGACTCCGCTGCGCGCGAGCAGCGACTCGACCTCGCTCGCCGGATTGGTCGGATAGATCGGCACATCGACCAGCCCCGCCGTGAAGCAGGCGAGGTCGGCGAGCAGCCACTCGGGCCGATTCTCGGCCAGGATCGCCACGCGCGCGCCGGGCTCGAGATCGGACGCCACGAAGTGGGCAGCGAGGTTGGCGACCGCGCGCGCCGCGTCGTCCCACGACCAGGCATGCCAGCCATCCGCGCTCTTCCAATGGAGGAACGGCCGCGCATGGAACCGGCGCGCCTGCTGGAAGAAGAGCTCGCCGAGGCTCGCCACCGCGCCCTGGTTCGAGGGATCTCGATCGCTGTCCATGTCCTCGCAATAGCTCACTGCAACCGGCCGACCCGCTCGATCTTCTGCGCGAGCTCGAGGATCACCGAAGCACGCGGCAGGCGGTTCGGATCGAGGCCGAGCCGCACGACCGTCGGGTGGTGCGTGAAGTCGACGTCGCGTTGCGCCACCCACGCGCCGAGCGGCCGCGACAGGTCGTTGGCGAGCGCGGTGACTGCCGCGAGGGTCGCTGCCTCGCCAGCGCGGACCGGCTCGCGGAAATGGGCGACCGCGCCCGCGACCACGGTGGGCAGCCGCCAGCGTGCGACGATCGCCGCGTTGAGCTCATAGCCGTAGCGCGCGAGGGTCGCCCGCAGCGTCTGCGACGAAGGGCGGCGCTCGCGCCGGAGCGCCAGCCGACGGGCGGCCGCCAGCGCCGCGAAGCAGCCGATGTCGTGGAAGAGCCCCGCCATGTAGGCGTGCTCGGCGTCGACGCCCGCGAGCGGGGCCAGTTGGCGCCCGAGCTGCGCGGTCAGCAGCGAGTGCTTCCAGAGCGTGGTCGAGAACGCCTCGAATGGCCGGCCGCGCACGCGCGTCGAATGGAGCGCAATCTCCATCAGCAGCAGCCGCAGGTGGCGTTGTCCGAGCCGCACGACCGAGGTCGCGACGTTCTCGACCGGGAGTGCGCCGCGATGGAGCGGCGAGTTCGCGCGCGAGAGGACGGCGCCCGCGAGCGTCGGGTCACAGGCGATCGCCGCCGCGACCTTGCGCACCGGATAGCCCGGGTGGTCGATCATCTGCACGACGTCGAACACCGCCGCCGGCGGGAGCGCGATCTCGTCGCGCGAGCGGACGAGCTGCCGGCCGATCTCGTCGATGAACGCGTCGTCGAGATCAAGCAGTTGGAAGCGCGGATCGAGGATGCCCGCCTGGAGCGATTGGCGGAGGAGCGCTCGCTCGTCCGTCGGCTCGATCACGGACGGCGGTGCGACTGGTGCGGATCGAGGGGCGCTTCTTGGAGCGACGGGGCGCGCGAACGGGAGCGCGGCCGTTGCAGAGTGCGCCCGATCGGCGTGAGGACGCCAACCGAGGTGACTCAGCAGCGCGGCGACCAGCCCCATCGATGCCCTCCGCGACGATCGACCTTCCCACGGCAGCTATCGGCTCGTGCCACCGCTCGCATGGAACGTCGCCGGAACGCTTTTCCGGTCAGGGAGTGATCCGTCCGGTGAGCGTCACCGTGTGGGGCGGCTCGTGCGGTGCGTCGATGCGAACCGCGACGCGGCCGATGATCCCCTGGCCCGCACTGCCGCCGCTCACGGTGACGTTGATCCGCCATTCACGGCCGGCGACCACCGGTTCGATCGTCGCGCTGACTTGCGGTGCTTCCGCGACCAGTTTTCCGCCGTCGCCCAGCTCGACCGCGACGGTGGGGCTGACGGCGAGCGGCTCGGCGCCGCGATGGCGGACGGTGACGATCTTCGACGCTCCTGTCGCGCACGCGACCGATCCGAAGTCGAGCCGATCCTCGGGTTCGAGAACGAGCCGTCCGCCCACCATCGCTTCCACCGGGAAGCGGGCTTCCGGAACCCGCGGGTGGCCGGTCGGGATCACCACGTGAAAGAGGCGGCGCCCAGGGAAAACGTCGCCCTCGAAACGGAGGCAGACCTTGGTTCCCGACGCCGTCGCACCCTGCAGCGTGGCGGAGAAGCCGCGTTCCGGGACCTTGGGTGGACCGAACTCGACCGGCGTGCCGTCGACGACGCGGATCTCCACCGTCCGCTCGCACGGGTCGCCGAGCCC
>CAYRQC010000030.1:0-2831 GCA_964426265.1 uncultured Phycisphaerales bacterium
AACCGCTGCGCGCGCAGCGCACACGACTCGAAGAGGTCGTGCAGCTCGGAGAGAAAACGGTGGCTCCGTTCCTGGAGATCGCTCGCGGCCTGGTCGACCTGCCGATCGAGGTCCTGGACGGCGCGGAAGTCGTGGTCGAGGGTCGTTGCCTGCCGTTCGAGCGTCGCGGTGAGCGACTCGAGGAGCGCTTGCGCGGAGCGGGTCGGGCTCTCGAGCTTGAGCCGCATCTTCTCGCCCGCCGAGAGCGTCGTGCGGACCAGCTCGCGGACGTCGCGCAGACCGCCGTCCTGCCCGGCGCGCTCGAGCTTCGTTGAGATCGGCAGCACGGTCGGCTCGAAGCCGTGGTGCGCAAGGACGCTGCGCCGGATCCACTCGATCACCGCAGCGACGTCGACCGGCTCGCGCCCATCGATCTTCGTCAGCAGGAAGACCACCTTCTTGCGCCAACGTGCGGCGATCAGCTCCAGAAATTGGTTCTCCGACTCGCTGTAGGGGCGGTCGATCGATGTCAGGAAGAGCACGAGGTCGGCGCGCGGGATGAAGCGCTCGGTCAACAACGAGTGCTGCTTCAGGATCGAGTTGGTGCCCGGGGTGTCGACCAGGCTGACCTCGCGGAGCAGCTCGACGGCGAGGTCGCGCTCGAGCAGGTACTCCTCGACCAGTCGTTCCGCCGGCGGCTCACCCCACTGCAACACCTGGATCCGATCGGTGAGCGGCGTCGGCCCGACCGCGCAGACCTCCTGCCCGAGCATCGCGTTCACGAAGCTCGACTTCCCCGCCTTCACTTCACCGACGATGACGACCAGGAAGCGCTCATCGACGTGGCGCCTCAGCAGGAGGGCATTCTCCGCGTCGCTGCCCTTGGGGTCGATGGCGGCAGCGATCGCGGCCAAGCGGTCGAACAGCTGCCGTTGCGTGGCGAGGAGCTGCTCGGCATCGCGGGCGACAAGGAGGGAAGTGGTGGTCGATTCCAAGATTCAGGAGCCTATCCAGGGAGTGGTCGATCGGAGTTCGGGCAGCGACTCTGCATCCGTTCGCTGCACCGACTCACCGGATCTTTCCATCGATTCGCGTCGTCGATGCGCCTCGCTCTACCGGGTCGGGGCTCCGTCCGGCTCGGTCGCATATCCTGGGATAGGCTCTTCGAAGAGGTGGCGGCCTGCCTTGCGGCCGTTTCGTGGAGCCATAGAGTTTCGCCGTCTCGGCTCCGCGGCGGCGTGATGCAGGCCAGCCAGTGTGGCCGGTTGCCGGGTCCGATCCAGCTCACCTCCAGGAATCCCCATGAAGATCGTCGAGGTTCCCGTCGCCGGCTACGAGAAGGTCCTCCGCGCGGAAGAGCCCGACCGCGGCTGGTGCGCGATCATTGCCGTGCACGACACGACGCTCGGACCGGCGCTCGGTGGCCTGCGGATGTGGAAGTACGCCACGATCGACGAGGCGCTCACCGACGTCCTGCGGCTGGCGCGCGGGATGACCTTCAAGTCGGCGGTCGCTCGCACCGGGCTCGGCGGCGGCAAGGCGGTCGTCATTGGCGACGCGAAGAAGGACAAGAGCGACGAGCTCCTCACGTGGATGGGTCGGTTCATCGACTCGCTCGGCGGCAAGTACATCACGGCCGAGGACGTCGGCACAAGCGTGCTCGACCTCGATGTGGTTGCGCGCGCGACGAAGCACGTCACTGGTCGCTCGCGCGAGGTCGGCGGCAGCGGCGACCCGTCGCCGTTCACCGCGCTCGGAACGTTCGTGTCGATCGAGACCTGTCTGGCGCACCTGACCGGTTCGTCGTCGCCCCGCGGCAAGCGGGTGGCGATCCAGGGGCTCGGTCACGTCGGCTTCTGGCTCGCGAAGCGGTTGTTCGAGGCGGGCGCCGAGCTGTTCGTCACCGATCTCGAACCGACCCGCGTCGAACGGGTGGTGAAGGAGTTCAAGGCGAAGGCGGTTGCCCACGACGCGATCTTCGGCGTCGCCTGCGACGTGTTCGCCCCCTGCGCGCTCGGTGCCGTGCTGAACGACCGGACGATCCCGCAGCTCGCCGCACGGATCGTCTGCGGCGCCGCCAACAATCAGCTCGCCGAAGATCGGCACGGCGCCGAGCTGCTGAAGCGCGGCATCCTCTATGCGCCGGACTACGTGGTCAACGCCGGCGGCATCCTCAACATCAGCGTCGAGCTGTCGCCGTCGGGCTATGACGAGAAACGGGCCGAGCAGCGGGTGCGCAGCATCGGCAAGTCGCTCGCGGCGGTGCTCGAACGGGCGAAGCGCGAAGGGATCCCGACGGGGCGGGCTGCCGACGACGAGGCGAGGACGATCGTGAAATCGGGGCGCGCGACGGCCAAGACGCCCTGACGCCGGGGGCGTGACCCATGCAACCACCGTCACAGATCCCTGCGCGAATCGGAGCCGTCTCTCAGTGACCATCCGGTAGTCGGAACAACTCTGGATCGAGCGGGCTCTCTTCGTCGCGCTCGAGCAGCCACGATTCCATCAGCCGCCGGCCGTCGTGCCAGGTGACCTGATGGCGCGGCACGACTCGCGGGCCGATCCGCTCGTGGCCGTCGAGCAAGTCCTCGTCGAGCTGCTCCCCACCGCCGGAGCGGGTGAAACGACGGATGCGGACGAGGCGACCGTTCGTCGTGTCGATCCAGAGCTGCCAGCGCTCGCCATACGGGTAGCTGCGTTCGAGCGCCACGACGCGGGTCGAGTCGATACCGGGATCGGCGACGATGCTGACCTGCTCCTCGGCCGACACCATGAAGTCGTGGAGCACCTCCCGATAGCGCCGATGAACCGCGATCTCATCGCTGAGGTCGCGGCCGGTCGGAACGCCGTCT
>CAYRQC010000031.1:0-3695 GCA_964426265.1 uncultured Phycisphaerales bacterium
GAGGTCACGAGGAGCTGCGCGCCGATCGTCGTGTCGCCCTTCCCCCCGCCGCCATCGACCGGCGCTCCGGTCACCACCGTCACTTCGCGTCGCACGAACTCGTGCTCCGCGCGCTCGACGTAAAGCCACGACTTGCCGGCATGGCGCAACAGCGCCGACGCCGGAACGAGCACGCCGCGCCACGGCTCGGCGGCGGTGGCGATGCGCGCGGTGATCGGCAAACCCGGCCGCAGCAGCGTCCCGCGCGCATCGAAGCGCAGACGCAGTGTGGTTCCGGGACGATCGGCCAGCGGTGCCAGACCGATGCCGTTTGCGGGGTGCGTCGATGCACCACCGATCTCGTCGATCCACGCGCTCGTCGGCATGCCGGTCAGCGCGGCTCCTGGCGGGATCGTCACATCCGCGAGCAGCTCGTCGAAATCGGCGATCCGCAGCAGCTCTTGGCCGGCGTCGACCGTCTCGCCCGCATGCGCTCCCATCGCGATCACCTCGCCGCCTCGCACGATCAGCAGGGGCAGCGCCACCAGCGCCGCTAGCGTCGCTGACGCTGCCGCCGGCGCTGCGGACACCGCAAGCAGCGCCTCGTAGAAGCTCGCACTCTGCGCCGCGGCGCGGGCACGCATCTCTGCCACCTGCCGCGCGAGCTGCGCCTGCTCGACCACCTGATCGGAGACGCCCTTGTCGTTCGCGTTGAGTGCGACCAGGCGCTGGAGCGCCTGCTGCGCGGCCGCGAGCTCGGTGTCACTCACCGCGGCACTCGCCCTGGCGTCTGCGAGCTTCGCTTGGAGATCGGCACGTTCGAGTGACGTCACCGGGCTTGCTGGAACTTGCAGCGTGGCGAGCACGGTGCCACTCGCGACGCGTGCGCCGAGTCCGGGCCACGGCTGTCCGGCGGCCGCCGTCAACGTTCCGGCCAACGGCGCGCGGACGATCGACTCGCGCGCCGGATCGGCGACGACCATTCCGTATGCGGTCACGGTGTGCGGCGCCTCGCCGGCGGTTCCGGTCACGCACTCGATCGCCGCGACGTGCGCCGCCTCGTCCGACAACGTGACCACCGTTTCGCCCGTCGCCAGAGTCTGGATGGAGAAAGGTGGCGCCTCCTCGGCGGCGCCGTGCGCGGCAGCAGCGTCACTGCCCTCCTCCAGCTTCGAGCATGCTGCAAGGACGAGGGCTGCCAGCATGGTCCCGGAAGTTCGTCGTCTCGTTGCTGGCCTCATCGCTCGCCCCGCCTTTCCTCGTCCGCAGGGCCGAACGCCCCGGCCCAGCCCGCCACGCGCGGCTCGAGCGGTCGCTCGATCGCATCCTCGTAGCGCGACCACGCCACGAAGAAGTCGCGCTCGGCGATCGCCAGCTCCTCGCGGAACTCGAGGTCTTCGATCTGCGCCGCGACCCATTCCGCTTGGTCACTCAGTCCGGCGGCGAAGCGCGCTTCGGCCGCCTTGCGCCGCTCGGCGGCGCGCTCCTCGCCTTCCTCGTGCGCCTCGGCGAGCCGCTCGCGCGCTGCGATGAAGGCGGCGAGCGACGATGCGACTTCGCCATCGGCGCTCGCCTGCCGTTGCTCGAAGAGCGCGGCCCGTTCGGTGCGCGTCGCGAGCGCGTCGGCGATGCCGCCCTGGTTGCGATCGAAGAGCGGAAGCTCGATCGCGAAGCCGAGCGTGTACTTGCGATCACCCTGGTCGTACTCCCAGCCGGGACCGAGCTGAAGGTCGGGGTATTGCATGGCCAGCTCGAGCTCGAGCCGCCGCTCGGCTGCCTCGTAGTCGGCGAGCGCCCGCCGCAGGTCGAGCCGGTCGGAGAGGCCGCGCGCGGCGAGCGCCACCTCCGCCGACGGGTAGCCGTCGGGCCACGCCAGCGGCGCGAGCTCGGTCGTGGGCGGCGTCTCGCGCGTGCCCGCCCCTAGTGGCACGATGCCAATCGCCGCCGCAAGCCGATCACGGGCGAGCTGCAGCTCCGCCGCCGCGCGCCCCTCCTCGAAGCCGGACCGATCGCGCGCCGCGCGCGCCGCCGCGACCTCGGCGCGATCAGCGAGCCCAGCTTCCCGCCGGCGCTCCATCAGCTCGAGCTGCCGCTGGCGCAGCGCCGCGATCGCGGCGGCATTCGACCGTTGCGCCGCACGCACCGCGAAGCTCGCGTCGCGCACCTCCGCGTAGATCCGCCAGAGCGTCGCGGCGCCGTCGAGCCGCGCCAGCTCCGTCTCCTGCTCCGCCACCGCAACGCGCTTCGTCGGCTTGCCCGCCGTCGGGATCACGAAGTCGACGCCGATCACCGTCGTCCACGGCGAGGCCGGACCGTTGTAGGTCACGCGCCCGGGAGTGACTCCGAGCGTCGGATTCGGCAAGCGTCCGGCATTTCCGGCCTTCGCCTCGGCCGCCGCGACGCGCGCCCGCTCCACCTCGATCTCCGGTCGGAAGAGCCATCCGGCGAGCACCAGCGCCGGCCAATCGATCGCGGCAGGCGGCCACGGCTCCGTGGCCGTGGCGAGCCGCAGCTCGCAGAGATCGCGCAGGCGCGAATCAGCGAGGCTCCGCTGTGCGATCGACTCCTGTACGCCCGCGACGTCGATCGGCCGTCGCGCAATCTCGACGCAGGCGGTCACCGACGCGAGCACGACGAGCGCGGTGCTTGCGAATCGTCCGGACCACGTCGACCCCATCGTCATCGCGGAAGTGTGGCCATGCGCGGCAGTGGCGTCAATTCGCTCGTCCATGCACCAGTGCGACGCGCGCGATCGCGGATTAAGCGGTGGAGTCGCCATCGAGATCAGAACGAGAACGTCAGGCCGACCGCGTACTCGCCGGCGCCCGGTTCGACGAACGCGGTGAGCCTCACACTGTCTGGGAGCCCGAGGAACGCGTCGTGCAGGAAGCACGCGATGAAGTTGCCAAGTGCGGCGCCGACGAGAACGTCGGTGGGGTAGTGCGCGCCGGCCTCGACGCGGGCCCAGGCCGCTCCGGCGGCGGTGATGCCGAGCCCGGTGCGCAACGCGATGTCCGCGACCGGCGGCAGCCCGATCGAATCGAGGTTGCGTCGAGAGAGAGCGGTGAAGGTGAATGCGTCGGTCGCGACCGTGCTCGGGAAGCTGCGGCCGCTTCCGCCGCTCGGGGTGTTCGGACGCGCGCGGCCGGTCACCGACTTGAGCTCGGAAGTGAGGCGGCTCGTGACCACGGTCGCTCCCCACTCGACGGCGAGCCCCTGCAGCTTGTACCGCGTCCACGGCAGCGCCTCATCGCCGCTCGGCGTCGCGACAGCCGACAGCAGGAAGGCGTCGTGCGTCACGCTGAGGAGCGTCCCGCCCGTGTCCTTGGCATTCTTCTCGCTACCGAAGACCGGAGTCTCGCGGCGCGCCCACTCCGAGAGGTCCTGGTCCCAGTCACTGAAGGTGAGCAGGCCGGCGCCGGCGAGCGGTCCCCAGGTCCACGGATCGAGCGCTGCGGTGCGCGCAGCACGGAGCACACGGTCACCGCTCGGCAGGAGAGTCACGCCTTCACCCCAATGGCCGCCGTCCGCAAGCGTGCCGCAAGAGGCGACGAGGAGTGCGCATGTGGCGGCGGCTGCCACTCGCGCGACGAGCGCGGATCGGACCCGACTCGCACCGATCATCTCGAACTCCACGAGGCGGCGGTGAGCTAGCCATCGTGGGAAGCTACGGCGCTGCCGCGCCCGGGAGGTGACGGCAGAGTTACGTCGCGGTC
>CAYRQC010000032.1:0-4569 GCA_964426265.1 uncultured Phycisphaerales bacterium
GGCGTGTTCGCGACATGGACCTGGAAATCCGGCTCGGCATAGCGCACGAGCCCCGATTGGTTGAGCGTGCGTAACGCGGCGCGGAGATCGGCGTCCTGCGGCAGGTCGAGCCGGAAGAGCAGCCCGCGGAAGAGCTCCCGATCGGCGAGCGCACCAACGAGCGCGCGGATCTCCGCTCGCAGCTCCGGCGTCGCCGCGCCGACCGGCCGATAGAGCACGGTGGCCGGCCGGAACGCGCCGGTCAGCGGGAGCTCTCCCGTCTGGATGCGCGAATCGCGCGATGGCGCCTGCGCCAGTGCCGGGAACGAGAGCGCGAGCGAAGCAAGCGCGGCGCGGCCGAGACATCGTGTCATGGGGTCGATCCTCACGCTCTCAGTGCGCGGCGACCGATGCGAGGTGGCTCGCGATCAGCCGGCGGTTCGGGGATTGGCGCTCCACGCCTCGAGCGTGAAGGTCTCTTGGTTCGAGGAGCGGACATGCTATCGGTGACCTCGGATCCCCCAATCGTCGCGGTCGCCGCAGTCTCCGCGAGCATCGACGAGCAGCAACGCGAAGATTGGCACGCCCGCGGGTTCCGTCAAGGTGAGAGGGAAGAGGTTCCCCTACTCTCTGGGGGAGCCGCGTGCCGCCACGGTGGCGGCTGGCTCGCGAGTGGCTAACGTCCCGCCCACCATGAACAACCCAACTACCGGCAGCGCCACACTCAACCCCACCGTCGCCAAGGAGTTCGCCGAGAAGTTCTGGGAGGGTGAGATCGTCCCGACGATCACGCAGTACATCGGGATCCCGAACAAATCGCCCTACTTCGATCCGAAGTGGGTCGAGAACGGGCACATGGAGCGGGCGGTCGGGCTGATCTCCGAGTGGTGCAAGAAGCGGGCGCCGGCGGGAACGAAGCTCGAGGTCATCCGGCTGAAGAACGAGAAGGGTGAACCGCGAACGCCGCTGATCTTCATGGAGATCCCGCCGACCGGGACGGCGCGCGCGACCGACACGGTGTTGCTCTACGGCCATCTCGACAAGCAGCCGGAGATGACCGGCTGGCGGGCCGGGCTCGATCCGTGGAAGGCGGTGCGCGACGGCGATCGGATCTACGGACGCGGCGGCGCCGACGACGGCTACGCGTCATTCGCGACGATGGCGGCGATCGAGCTGCTGCGCCAGCAAGGCAAGCCGCACGTGCGGCTCGTCGTGGTGATCGAGGCGTGCGAGGAGAGCGGCAGCTACGACCTCCCCCACTACATCGGCGCGCTGAAGGAGCGGATCGGGACGCCGTCGCTGGTGGTCTGCCTCGACTCGGGCTGTGGCAACTACGAGCAGCTCTGGTCGACGACGTCGCTGCGGGGTTTGCTCGCCGGCAACCTGCGAGTCGAGATCCTGCGTGAAGGCGTCCACTCGGGCGACGCGAGCGGCATCGTCCCGTCGAGCTTCCGGATCCTGCGCCAGCTCCTCTCGCGCCTCGAGGATGAGAAGACGGGCACGATCCTGCCGAAGGACTTCTGGGTCGAGATCCCGCCGGCGCGCGTGGCGCAGACCAAAGTGTGTGCCGACACGCTCGGGGACGAGGTCTTCTCGAAGTTCCCGTGGAGCGGCGGCTCGAAGCCGTTGCCGGTCGAGCGGCACGAGCTGGCGCTCAACCGAACGTGGCGGCCGCAGCTCGCGGTGACCGGGGTCGAGGGAATGCCGGCGCTCCAGAACGCGGGCAACGTGCTGCGCCCCTACACGACGGTGAAGCTGTCGCTGCGGATCCCGCCGCGGCTCGATCCGGTGAAGGCGACGGTGGCGTTGAAGGCACTGTTGGAAAAGGATCCGCCCTACGGTGCGAAGGTCACGTTCGAAGCGGACAAGGGGTCGGTCGGATGGGACGCGCCGCCGATTGCGGCGTGGCTCGAGACCTCGATGGAGCGGGCGTCGCTGGCGTTCTTCGGCAAGTCTGCAGCGTGCATGGGTGAGGGCGGCACGATCCCGTTCATGGGAATGCTCGGCGAGAAGTTCCCGCAGGCGCAGTTCCTGATCACCGGCGTCCTCGGCCCCGAAAGCAACGCCCACGGCCCGAACGAGTTCCTCCATCTGCCGACCGGCAAGAAGCTGACGGCCTGCGTCGCACAGGTGCTCGCGGATCACTACGTCCGCGCGTAGTGCCGATCCGTAGGTCCGTAGTACCGATCCGAGGCGACACCGCTGTCGCCGCGCCGTCAGATCAATCCCGCTCGTGTGCAGTGGATGAAGTCGGTGAAGGCGGGGTCGCGGCCGGCGGCGCGGACTTCGGTGGCGATCTGGCCGCGGTGATAGGCGCCGTGCAGGCAGACGTGGGTCAACACGTCGGCGACGCTGCTCGTCCACGGCTCGGTCTTCGAGTTCACGTAGCTGATCGTCTCGGTCAGATCGGCGGGCGACGTGTCGGCGAAGTAGTCGCGCCAACGGCGGGGTAGCTCGCGGATCTGCTCGCCACATTGTGCGAGCGAGAAGTCGGGCCAGACCGGACACGGTGAGGGGCGGCTCTCCAGCCGCGCGAGCCAGAGCAGCTCGCCGCCGATCACGTGATTGAGAAGCCGGAGAGCGCGGGGAGCGGGCGTCGCGGCAGCCTGGAGGTTCGCGAAGGTCTCCCGATTCGCCCAATCGTCGTAGTCGAAGAGCCGTTCGATGTGCTGCATCACGTCCATCGTTGCGCCTCCGCAATGGGTTGCCCTACTTTGCCGATTGGGCCGGGAAACACGCGACACAGCGGATCTCGTCCTCTCCGGTCAGTGGGAGCGGAGCCAAGTCGTCAGGGCGTCGAGAAACTCGGGGGCGACGGGGCGGGCGGTGAGGTAGTCGGCGGCGGTTGAGGTCTCGCCCGAAGCTTTCTTGAAGAGGTGGTCGAGCCCCGGAAAGCGGCGAAGCTGCACGTCGGGGTTGCCGGCACCTCGGAGGGCCTTCTCGAGAAGCGGCGCGTCGCGGTCGGCGGAGACCTGGAAGTCGAGCTCGCCCTGCGCGATCAGGACCGGACACTTCACCTTGGCGATCTCGGCGATGGAGTCGTGGCGCGCGTGGCTCTGGAACCACGGGCGCTCCTTCAGGAACGGCTGGTAGTCAGCGCGGATCTCCGAGCTGTCGATCGGCCCCTCGCCACACATCAGGTCGAGGAACTTCGCATGCACCTCCAGCTCCGAGTCGATCACCGCCGGCGGCCATCCAAGGGCTTCGAGCGCCGTCCGCTTCTGCTCGCGGAGGATCTCCTTCATGCCGCGCCCCGGCGGCGCCATCAGCACGATGCCCCGCAACGGCCGCTCGTTGGCCAGGATCGGCACGGTCTCGCCGCCTTCGCTGTGGCCGATCGCGAAGAGGTGCTTGCGATCGACGTCGGGCCGCGCCAGCAGGAAGTCGACACACGCACGTGCGTCGGCGATGAGATCGTCGAACGTCATGCCGTCGACCGGCCCGAGGCTCGTGCCAATGCCGCGATCATCGACCCGCAGCACGAGGAAGCCGTCGTCGGTCAGTCGATCGAGAATCTCGTGGGTACCGAGATCGACCCCCGCCGACATCCCTTCGCGATCCTGGCTGCCCGAGCCGCTCACGAAGACGAGGGCCGGCAGCGGCGCACTCGCGCCCCGCGGCTTGGTGATCGTCCCGCCAATCGACCAACTGCCGCGATCGACCTTCACCTCTTCGCACTCGAAGTCGTGCTTCGCCGCGACCGGTGCCTCGAGCTCGAAGCGCGTGATCGCCTCGTCGGTGCGCCGGAACTTCGCCGCCGACTGCGGAACATCGAGCTCGTAGAGCTTCCCGCTCGGCAGCATCTTCAACACCTCGCCGAGCGAATCGCGGTACTTGTCGCCCGACACCGCCTCCGCACCCGCCGCGGCGCCTTTCACGTCGAACGTCCCTTGGTGCTTGAGCTCGAGCGGAAGCAGCGTCGCGCTCTCCGCATGGAGGAGCTGCAGCTTGCGCGGCGTGCCCGGTTCGGGCGGGGCGAGCGCGGCGGCCAACTCGATGAGCCCGACCCAGTTGTTCGAGAGCAGGAAGAGGCCGGTTCCCGCGGCCGCGTCTGTCAACGGCACCGAGACCGGTGTGGTTGTCGGTCCCCGCGTGAGCGTGCCGGTCACCATGCCGTCCGCGATCTGCAGCTCGACGCAGCTCTTCGTACCCGCCGCGTCACCGAGCATCCGGCAGTGCAGCGGGTGGCCGAGATCATCGACCGCGATCACGCCGGTCGCTCGCACTTCGACCGCGCCGAGCGGGCCGTTCTGTTGAATCTTGTAGCCACCGTGGAACAGGTGAGTGACCACGCCACCGGTCT
Source organism: uncultured Phycisphaerales bacterium (assembly GCA_964426265.1). GTDB lineage: Bacteria > Planctomycetota > B15-G4 > B15-G4 > SIAN01 > SIAN01. The sequence goes on from CAYRQC010000032.1 coordinate 4,283, forward strand.
CGACCATCCCAGCGTAATCCCACCAATGCTCGCCGACGCGCTGGCCACTGATCTCGAGGATGAATGCCGAGAGGTCGCCCGGCTGATAGAGATCGCGCACTCGCAAGCCGTCCGCGGCGGCGCGAGCGGGCGCGGCTGTCACAACCGCCGCCGTCACCGCCGTCACCGCCATCACGACCATCATCGCGGCGACGCCAGCCGCCACCCGCCGCCGAACCGCCGCGTACTTCGTCGCCGCTCGCCGCATCGCTTCGTGCGTCTTCATCGTCTCGCACATGCTCGCCTCA
>CAYRQC010000033.1:0-2816 GCA_964426265.1 uncultured Phycisphaerales bacterium
GACCCCCGCCGCGGCGAGATGATCGACCAGGCACTCGCGAAGCTGCCGGCGGCGACTACACCAATCCCGGCAACGGCACCGACGAACGGCCCCTTCGACCGCGCAAGGTTGATCCTGACTGCCGCGCGCCATTGAAGCGCGACGACTTGACCACTGAAGCCTCATCTCAATCATCGGCCCCTCAGTACGACAGCACCTCCGACGTGCAGAGCCCGAAGCTGGCGATGTAGGCACAGGGCGAGCTGCCGGACGGCGTCGCGGCGTCGGCGACCGTGACGAGACCGAAGCGCGTCGTGCCGATCGGCATGTCGCCGGGAAACACACTGACCGGCGCAGCGGGAGAGCCGAAGGCGAAGTTGTAATTGCAGCGGCGAGCCGTGAAGAGCGGGATCGTCGTCGGATCGACCGGCAATCCGAGCTGGAGGCCAAGGTTGGAGATCGGCGTCTTGGGCGGGCTGAGGTAGAGCACGAAACCACCGACCGCGATCCCGGTGGCAACGCCGAGGAAGTCGGACCCTTCGTTGAAACCACTGTTGCAAACCGGAAGCGCTCCGAGGAATGAGCTCACATGGCGGTTCGGCAGGCACCGAACGTCCGCGGGAGTGAGGCTCGTCAATGTCGACAGCGGGGCCGGCAGGAGAATCGGAGGCGCCGGCAGCCCGGCGATCCAGCCGAACTGCTGGGTGAGCGCGAAGCCGCTCGCGGCGGTGAAGAAGGTCGCGACTCGACCAGATCCGAATGCACTCGGAAGCAACAACGGCCGGTCAGTCCCCGTACAGTTGACTCGGCCGCCGAGCAGGACCGAGGTGGATGCAACCAGGGGCGCCGTGAGCTGTGGTTGACCGATCATCGTGAGCCGGTCGCCCGCTGACGTGCGTGTGTGGAACGCGAGGGGATCCGCGATGAAGGAGTCGGCGTTGCCGAACGGCGAGCCATTCACGGTCGGCAACGCGGTCGGCGTGACGACGCCCGCGTTGTGGGTGAGGACGCCGACGCGGCCGGTGGTTCCCGGATTGCCACCCTTGAGGTCGGCCGGATCCGCAAGCAGGAAGCACGCGCAACCCGGAAAACCGAAGAAGCTCGGGTAGACCGCCAGCTCGTGGAAACCGGCGGCGAGCGTCCACGGGGCGCCCGCGGGGGTCACTCCGAGCGCGTTGAAGTTCCCGCTGGTCGCGGTGCCGGTCGCGCCGTCGATCGCGAGATAGCCATGGAAGCGCCGAGTGGTGCCGGGCGGCAGATCACGAATCAAACCGACGAGAACATTGAAGCTCAGGCCCGCTCCGGCCGGCGGCAAGAACGCAGCGGAGGGGTTGGTGGCGACGAGCATCGGTGCCCCGAGCGGATCGAGCGGGGTCGCGATGCTGTTGGTGATCGTGAAGCCTGGTGTCTGCACGAGGTCGATGCCGTGGCGTCGGGGGACGACCAGCCGGCTCGTGATCGGATCGATGACACAGCGGCTGACGAGCGGCGACGGACCTTCGGAGTGGGTGACTGTGGCATTCACCACCGGCGCAGCTCCGACCTTGCAGTGCACCTGCAGTGTGGTCATGGAGAGTGCCCGATACCTGGCGACCGTCGTCACATAGACGTCTTGTTGCGAAGGGTTGGCGAGCAGGTCGTAGGCGATCGCCGGTGCGTTGACGCCAGGAACTCCCGTGGGGCCGACCTGCACCGGCGGCCAGATCACCAGCGTGCCGGTGCGGAAGTCGACGGACTGGACGTAACACGTTCCGGTGGCCGGATCGCGCTCCGGAACCAGGAAGACGGGGAGCACCGTCGTGTCGTCGGCGAACGTCGCGATCTCGGGAGCTTCCGGTGCCTGGAAAGCGCGGCGGTGAAAGGTCTGTGCGACCGGATAGCTGAGCGGGAAGGAGATGACCGGAGTGAGGAGAGTGCCGGTCACGCCGATCGCCTGAGAGACGTCGAGCACGGTGAAGAGGTCCGGTGCCCCTGCTGCGCCCTGTTCCGTGAAGACCAGGAAGTTGTTCGTCCCCGACGGTGGGAGCAATTGGACGGCGAATGCCGGGCGGGACGCGGCCGCGTGAAGCGCCGCAATCAGGGCGATCCGCGGCAAGGCAGCTCGAATCATGGTGACCTCCTGGCGTCCGAAGGTGTGGGACTCCGATGCATTGGTGTCGGCACGCGACCCGGATGTTCCAGGATTGTTCCCGGCCAATTCCCCGTGCGGGATTCGACATGACCGCCTTCACCGAATCGATCGTCGAGCAGGCCACCCTCGACTGGCTCGAAGGTTCCGGCTGGGCGGTGAAGAACGGTACCGCGATTGCGCCTGGCGAGGCGGCGGCGGAGCGGGACGACTTCGGCCAAGTCGTCCTGGCGGGCCGGCTGCGCGCGGCGCTGGCGCGGCTCAATCCGACACTGCCGGCCGCGGCACTCGAGGATGCCTTTCACAAGCGCACTCGGGTCGATGGTCCGCCGCTCGTCGCTCGCAATCGGGCGATGCATCGGATGGTCGTCGACGGCGTCGAGGTCTTGCACCGCCACGCGGATGGCTCGATCGCGGGCGAACAGGTTCGCGCGGCCGAGAACCCGGCCGACCCGAAGGCGACGCTCTGGACTGCGTTCAATCAGCTCCAAACGTACAAGCAAGAGCTCCCGTCGCTCTTCACGACGAACGCGGTGCAGGCGCGCATCGGCTCGCTCACGGCCGATCGCGAGCGGTCCATGCCGTCGCGCACGGTGAGCGGGGAGAAGCTCGCCCCATCGGTGCTTCCCGAGCTTCAGGTGGTGCTCCAAGGGGTGTTCGAGCGGCGGCGCTTCCTCGACCTCGTGCGCCACTTCATCGTGTTCGAGGA
>CAYRQC010000034.1:0-7354 GCA_964426265.1 uncultured Phycisphaerales bacterium
TCTTCTCGTCGACACCGCGGTTGGTCAGACGGAAGGCGCGGTCTAGGCCGCCGTGCAGGTTGGTCTTGCCGAGCAGCGTGCCGAGCGGCCGATCGCCGGTGGGGGAGCCGGCCTTCATCGCAGTGAGCTCGGCCTCGACGCGCTTGATGATCTGGCGGCTCGCTGGCACAAGTCCGGGCGTCGCGTCGATCTGCGCCGCGCCGTCGCCGAAGAGGACGACCGCGAATCGCTTCTGCTCGTCGAGCTGGCGGATCGACGCGAAGACCAGCTCGCGCGCGAGATCGAAACGTGTCTTGATCTTGTCCCACGGAATGTAGGGGGTGTCCTTGTCGCGCTTCGCTCCGCTGCCGGTCACGGGGCCCTTGAACTTCTCGGTCGAGGTCACCTCCTTCAACATCGAGTCGGAGCAATCGATGACGTAGCAGAGGCGCACGCCGTTCGCCGGGATGCCGGCGAAGCTGGTGACATAGAGCGGCGCCACGTCGGCACGCGGCTGGGCCCACGCGTGGGCCGCCAGCTCACGCCGCCACTCGTCGACACCCATCCCCGGCACGCCCTTCTTGTCGAAGAGCTTCACCAGGTGGCGAGCCATCACTCGCTTGCTGCCGACCGGCGTCGCCTCGCCGTCCAACAGGTTGATCACCGCGGTGGCCGCGGGAACGAACTCCTCGCGGTCGCGATACGGCTTGAGCTGCAACAGCAAGGTGGCCGCCGCTTGCGCGATCAGCCCGCGCTCGACCGGCTTGGTCGGCGGCACGGCGAGCAGGCCGGGGAGCAGCTCGAGCACCTTCGGATCGGCGATCCAGGCGCGCACGTCCTCCTTGTGCTCGTAGAGCCACATCTGCCGCTCGGGCACGAAGGTCGTCATGTCGACCCGGTGCGGCGGGGCGAGCGCCTGGATCGCGGCACACTTCAGCCAGATGGTGCCGGCGCCGGCGATCGCCTTGGTGACGGTGTCGAGATCGTCGTGACGGGCGTTCAACTGCAGCGATCGGTACCAGAGCCAGGCGTCGTCGGGCCCCCGCTCGGCGGCGCGCCATTGCGCATAGAAGGGGAGCTGCTCGATGCGATTGCAATGGCGCGTCGCGAGCTCCGCGATGAGCGCCTGCACGTGCTCCTTGGGCGCCTCCGGCTTCCTGTAGTCCTTCGCGAGGATCTCGAGCGCCCGCAGGTCACCGGTCGCGGCGAGCACTTCGCGGGCGCGCGTCCGCTTCACGAGCGCCGGTCGCCCGATCCACGCGGTGTACTTCGCGAGCGCCTGCTCGAAGGTCAACGCGTCTGCATCCTGTGGTGTAGCTGGCGGCGGTGTAGCTGTCGGCGCTGCGGGATCTGCTGGCGTCATCGAAGACGCGTGCGCCGCGCGAGCCACGGTGAACGCTGGAAGCGCAAGCAGTGCCGCGACGAAGCAGGCGAGGAAGCTGCGAAGGAACCCAGTCGCGAGCACGCGAAAACTCCTCGGACGAGCAGGCACGGTGTACGAGTGCTGTACGCAAGCGGCGAGCGCGGGGAAACGGGGATCCTACGCCGGCGGCGCTACGCGACCGTGACCCAGAACCCGCGTGAGGCCGGGTTCACCGGGTCGACACCAGGAAAGTCGAGTGGTGGGGAGAACGGCGAAAGCTCGGTGAGCGAGCGTCCGACGGTGCGCGCGGTGTCGCGGAGCTTCTGCTGCAACGCGCCGCGGGTGAACGTGCGCTGGTTGTGGGAGCAGAGGAGTGAGCCGCCCGGTGCGGTGACACGCAGTGCCAGTGCGAAGAGGTCACCGTAGTGGCGCTCGACCTGGAAGACGCCGCGTTGCTTGCTGGTGGCGAAGGTGGGTGGGTCGAGGATCACGAGGTCGAAGTGGCGACCCTTTTTCGCGGCGATCGCGAGGTAGGTCAACGCATCGCCCCGCGCGAAGTCGTGGGCGGCGGGATCGAGGTCGTTCGCGACGAAGTTCTGCCGACCCCATTCGAGGTAGTGGGCGGAGAGGTCGACACTCGTGACCGCTGCGCCGGCCTTGGCTGCGGCAACCGAGAAGCTGCAGGTGTAGGCGAAGGTGTTGAGGGCGGTGCACGGTTGGTCACTTCGTGGTCGCGCGGCGAGCCGCGCGCGCACTTGCACCCGGTTCTCGCGCTGATCGAGGAAGAGTCCGTGCGAGTAGCCCTCGGCCGGCCGCACCAGGAAGCGAAGGTCGCCTTCGCGAACCAGCACGCCATCGACGCTGCTGCCGGCCGCGCCTTTCGTGTTGGCTTCGCAGCGCTGCTCGAAGATCCGCTCGGGAAGCTGTTGCTTCGGGTTGCGCGCTCGCAAGTTGCGTTGCAGCCATTTGCGATAGATCGCACGCGGCTGCCAGAGCGGCGGCCTCACCACGTTCCACGCTTCGATCAGCGCCTCGACGGGCGCCCCCGGCTCCGCATGGAGGTAGAGGAGATCGGCGAGCTGATCGAGGTAGAGCCCCGGCAACTGGTCGCCCTCGCCATTCACCAGGCGCAGCGCGTTGCAGCCACCGTGCGCCAACAGCGGCGCCCTGGGAGCCAGCGCCCGCTCGAGCTTCGCGGTGATCGATCCGTCGATCATCGGTTAGGCAGCGTCCGCACGCGGCCGCTCGGCGCCGTGAACGGTGAATCGGGAAGGACGATTCCGAGCGCCTGCAGCGCGTCGCCTCTCGCCGGCGCGTGTTCGTAGACCTCCAGATGCAACAGCGCGATCGCGATACCGGCGGCGCCTTGCGCGTAGCCAGTCTGCGCCTCGATCAGGTCGGGTTTCGTGCGGTGCTCCGCTTGTGGGAAGCAAAGTCCGCGCGCATCGCGTCGACCACGGCCGATCAAGTTCGCCGCCAGCTCGCGAGCGAACCCCGCGTACGACTCATCACCCGTCGCCAGCGCGAGTGCCAGGCTGAACTCGATCACGCCTGCCGAGCCACAGCACTGCCCGACGTTGTTCCAGAAGCCGGGCTGCGGCTGGTCCGGAATGCCACTCGACAGCAGTGATTGCGCCGCGCACCGGACGAGGTCGGTCCACCGCTGCTCGCCGGTGACATCGGCGAGCTGCGTGAACAGGCGCGCCGTACCGGTCGGTCCGTGGCACCAGCCGAGGTAATAGAGATCGGTGCCATCGGGTGTGTGGTGATAGATGCGGCAGCCGCCGTCGGTGGAGTCGGCGAGCGAGAGCAAGTGGTCGGCACCGTCGCGCGCGCCATCGAGGAAGGCTTCCACCTTCGTCACCTCGAAGAGCCGCGCGAGGAAGTAGGCCACGCCGGCGGTCCCGTGCGAGAAGTTCGGCATCACGCGTGGAAAGGTCGGATCCATGCGCCACGACCGCCCGACCGCCTCGCGCTGCGAGAGATCGAGGAGCCGCCGCCCCGCGCGAGTCGCCAGCTCGAGCGCCACGCCGTCGCCGGTTCGCTCGTACATCGTGAGCAGGAAGAGTCCGATACCGGCACCGCCGGCGATGACGTCGGTGGTCGATCCCCACTCGATCCCCGGACCGGCTGCGTAGGCCGCCTGATGCAACAGACTTACACAGCGCCGGGCACCGGTGGTGTAGCGCTCGTCCGTCAGCGCTCGTCCCGCTTCGAGCAAGACAAACCCCACACCCGCAATCCCTGTGTAGAGCCCGTTCGCCTCGTCGCGGACCGCTTTTTCCGGCAGGGTCGCGAGCAGATGGTCGGCGCCGCGCCGGGCGATCGAGAACCAATGATCGTGCTGGTCAGTCGCGTCTCTGCCGATCGTTCCGTCGGATGCTCCCGGGCGTTCGCAGCTTTCGCAGAGCTCGAGGAAGAAGAGCACGACTCCCGCAGATCCCGAGTAGAGATCGGTCGGTGTTGCACCACGATCGTCGGTTGCGGTGGCCGCCGCCGGCGCTGCGGGCCGATCGGGCGCCACCGGCCACGCGAGCCCGTGCTCGGTCGCGACTGCAGTGGCTTCGAGCCACCGTGCAATCGCGTCGACGTTCTCGCGGTACCAATCGGCGCGCTGCCGTGCACTCGCCGAGATCGCGTGGTCATGCTGGTGCGCCTGATCGTCGTGAGCCAATCCGTTGCGCGTTGGATCGGTACAGCCGGCGAGAGCCGCCCCGATCACCGTCAGCGCGACGGCATCGCGCACACGCCGTTCACATCGCCCCATCCGCGATGCTCCCGCCGCGTCGGACCGTGCGCGCCATGGCCGACATGTCCTCGTCGCCGAATCCCTGCGCGATCAACCCGTCCTCCACCGTCGCGACGTAGCTCGCCACCGGCAGAGGCAGTTGCACCTGCCGTGCGGTGTCGAGCGCGATCGCCAGATCCTTGCGGTGGAGCCGCACGCGGAACCCCAGTGGATAGCGATCGTCGCGCATGTTCTTCGAGCGGTTCGCCATCACCCACGACTGCGCCGCGCCGTTCTCGATCGCCGCGACCACCCGCGCCGGATCGGCCCCCGCCTTCTTTGCGAGGCAGAGCCCCTCGGCGATTGCCTGGTAGGTCCCGGCGATCACCACCTGGTTCACCGCTTTCGCGATCTGCCCGCAGCCGACCGGCCCGACGTGCACGATGCTCTTGCCGATCTTCTCCAGCACCGGTTTCGCGCGCTTGAAGTCGTCCTCGCTCGCGCCACACATGATCGCGAGCGTCGCCTTGATCGCCCCCTCGCTGCCGCCCGAGACCGGCGCATCGACGAAGCCGACGCCTTGTGCGCCGAGCTGCTCCCCGATCCGTCGCGCACCGGCCGGCGCGATCGTCGAGCAGTCGATGACGAGTGTGCCGCGCGCCGCACCCGCGATCACGCCACGCTGCGGATCGAGGAGAACGAACTCCGCATCGGGCGTGTCGGAGACGCAAGTGAGCACGACATCCGCGCCGACCGCCGCTTCGCGTGGTGACGCCGCCCGCGTCGCGCCGAGCAGCAGCAAGCTCTCCTCGCGTGATCGCGTGCGATTGTGCACCACGACCTGGCAGCCGCCCTTCAGCAGGTTCGCCGCCATCGGCGAGCCCATCGTCCCGAGGCCGATCACCGCAACTTTCATGGAGTCCTCACCGGGTGGCGCGACGTGACGTGACGTGTGCCGTCTCCACTCGCGTCTTGTCTCGCGTCGTCGCGTCTTGCTTCGAAGCGCGCCGCAAGGATAGGCAGCGCAGAGAGCCGCAGAACCGATTGCTTCCCGATGCAGGGCGCCCGTGCGAGACTGCGTCGACTCGTGGAGCCACGAATGCTGCCAACGTTCGCTCTCGCGGTCACGCTCGGGTCATCGCTGCCGCCGGCACAGTCCGCCGCGAAACCCGAGGCGGCGCAGGAGTTCCGGACGACCCTCGCGCAGGCGCAGGAACTGGTCCAGCGCGGCGGCTTCGAGCGAGCCGATCAGCTACTGAAGTCGCTCCTCGAGCGCCACGCCGACACTGTCTACGCGCGTCAGCGCCAGCTCGAGATCGTCGAGCTCGCGCACCGCTGCGCCTTCCAGCGCAGCAACAGCATGCCCAAGCTCGCCGAGCTGGTCACCGGCGAGCTGGTGCGTTGGGACGCGAAGGGCGGTGACCTCGAGATCCGCTACGCGAACGACCACATGGGGGACTTCGAGAAGGCGCCGTTCGGCAAGGGGGGCGCGATGCTCCTCCATCCCGCCGTCTTCGTCGACACGTTCACGCTCGAGATCGAGTTTGGTCCGAAGGTGGTGACCGGCCCCAAGGGGCCGCGCGTGCTGGTCGGGATGGGCACCGACGAGGAGTTCCTGGTCTGCTTTGGCGAGGCCGATCCGGGGCAAAACTCCTACGAGACGACCTACACGCCGCCGCAGCTCCTGCGCGTGAAGGACGACGACACGGACGTCGTCGATTCCCATGAGAAGCCGGCGCCGGCCTACAACAAGAAGGGCTCGCTCAAAGTGGTCGTCGGTTCGGGCGGCGTCACGGCCTATCGCGATGGCAAGCGCATCCTGCAAGGGAAGCGGTCGACGCGCGAGTCGGGCCAGATCGCGATCATCGACATCTCCGGCTTCGAGCGCGTGACGCTCAAAGGGAAGATCCAGGCGAGCTGGCCACAAGGGTTGCTCGACGCCGCGACGCAGGCCGCGCTCACGAAGTTCGACACGACGTGGAAGCCACAGAGCGAGCTGCCGGCGTGGCTGTTCGCGCCGGTCGCCGCGGCGCACGCGACCAAGCCCGGCTCGATCGCGGGATCGGAAGAGTTCGAGTCGCGCTGTGCGGAGCTCGAGGAGAGCGCGGAGGACGGCTCGCTCGCCGAGTACGAGGAGGGGTGGCGGAAGCTCGCCGCAGAGTTCCCGAACCAGCCCGAGGCGTGGCGCAATCTCGCGATCTACGAGCTGCTGCTCGGCCGGCTCGATGCCGCGCAGTCGACGTGTGACGCCGCGATTGCCGCCGGGATCCCGTCAGCGGCGCTCGACGAGCTGCCGAGCATGGTGGTGAAGGCGCGCGCCGGCCCGGAATGGAAGCGCGTCTTCTCACACGAGAGCACCAACTACGTGGTGAAGAGCGACATCGACCAGGAGACTTGTGTCGCGGCGTCGAAGGTGCTCGAGGAGTCGTATCGCTCGTACCGCCAGCGCCTCTCGCCGGTCGCCGGGATCGAGAAGCGCAAGTTCACCGTCTTCCTCTTCTCGGGCAAGGCCGGCTACCTCGACTACGCGAAAAACACCTTGCGCGACACGCCCGCGAGCACGGCCGGCCTCTACAGCTCGCTGCTCAAACAACTGCTGATCTGGAACGTCCCCGATCGCGCCGACATGTTCCTGACGATCCGGCACGAAGGCTTCCACCAGTACCTCGACCGTCTCACCGACGACCCGCCGATCTGGTTCAACGAGGGGATGGCCGAGTACTACGAGCTCGCCGACCTCTACGGCGGCGAGTGGAAGGAGGGGCAGCGCAACGCCGACCACGTCGCGCGGATCCGCGACTCGATCGAGACGTGGGTGCCCCTGGAGACGCTGCTCGACATGGATCCGGAGACGTTCCAGGGGAAGGACGTCCATTGGCACTACGCCGAGAGTTGGGCCGTGGTGCACTACCTGCGACAGGGGCCGAAGTCGGCGAAGGAGCTCTTCCAGCAGTTCTGGAACGCGTTGATCGCGGGCAAGTCGAGCGAGGACGCGACGGAGGAGGTCTTCGGCGCGGTCGATCTCGACGTGCTCGATCAGGCGATCCGCGACTACGTGCTGAAGCTCTGACCCCGCTGCGAGCCGCGTGCTTGCGCGCCACCTTGTGCGTTGAGGAGGCTCGCGGTATCCCGCGGCGCTTTCCGCGCGGCGGACTGCGCGCGGTGTGGAAGGAGACGCTGCGTGGTGATCGCCGGGTGGACGTGTGCGGTGTGGGTTGGCGTCGCGGTGGCAGTCGGTGCAGGGATGGTGGCGCCGGAGCTGCGCGCGTGGTCGGCGGCGCAGG
>CAYRQC010000035.1:0-7118 GCA_964426265.1 uncultured Phycisphaerales bacterium
CTCGCGGCGGCCACGACGATCGTCGGCTTCGTCGCCCTGATCGCCTCGTCGTTCCCGGGATTGCGCGAGCTCGCGGTCTTCGGTGCGGTCGGCATCGCGGCGGCGCTCCTCGCGACCCGGCTCTTCCTGCCGTCGCTGCTACCCGCCACTTCAGGCGGGACGGCGGCGAGTCGCGCGCTCGCAGCGGGGATCGAGCGCGTGCTGCAAGTGCTTGGCGCTCGGCGCAAGTTGACGATCGCGCTCCTCCTGCTGCTCGCGCTGCCCGGTATCGCCGGATTGCCGCGGCTGCATTGGAACGACAACCTCGCCGACCTGCAGCAGCTCGATCCCGGACTGCTCGCGGAGGACGCGGCGATCCGGGAACGCGTGGTGCGCTACGACCAGCGCCGCCTGATCCTCGCGATCGGCACCGACGACGAGCTGGCGCTCGCGGCGAACGATCGCGTCGCCGTGGCGCTCGCGGCGGCGAAGGCGGCCGGTGAGATCGGCGGCTTCCGCAGCCTCGCGCCGCTGCTCCCGAGTGCGACGACGCAACGCGCCGTCGACGGCGTCGTCCGCGCCGATCCGCAGCTCTGGAACGAGCTCTCGGCAGCGCTCGTCGCCGAGGGGTTCGTGGTCGATGCGTTCGCGCCGTTCCGCGAGGGACTCGCCGCCGCACCGCCCGAGCCGCTGGGAATGAGTGACCTGCTCGCTTCGCCGCTCGCGCCGCTCGTCGAGCGGTTCCGGGTCACGCTCGGCGGCGCGCCGCTGGCCGGTGGCGTCGGCATCCTCAGCTTCGTCCAGGGGCTTCGTGACGGCGGCGCGCTGGAACGGCGGCTCGCGGCCGTTCCAGGGGCGCGGATGGTCGACATCGAGGCGACGCTCGCGCACGCCTACGGGACCTACCGCGCGCGCATGCTGGAGATCCTCCTCCTCGGGTTCGTCGCGGTCGGCGTGTTGGTGGCGCTGCGCCATCGCAAGCTGGTGCCGACGCTCGCGGCCTGCGTCCCGACTCTTGTCGCGGCGCTGCTCACCGTCGGCCTCCTCTCGCTCTTCGGCGTCGAGTTCAACATCCTCGCGCTCGTCTCGCTGCTGATGGTCGCGAGCATGGGCGTCGACTACGGCGTCTTCCTCGCGGAGACGGGCGAGAGCGCGGCGGCGCGCGATGCGACCCACGTTTCGCTCGTCGCCGCCGGCGTCACGACGATCCTGAGCTTCGGCCTGCTCGCGGTGTCGCGCTACCCCGCGCTACGCTCGCTCGGCCTCACCGCCGCCGTCGGTATCACCCTTTGCCTCGTGCTGGCGTTTCTCGGGGGTGCATTGGTTCGCCGGCCCCTGCATGGAGAGCGGACGTGAAACGCATGCGCGGGTCGTTGCTCACGATGGCACTCTTCGGTTGCGCGGCTCGACCGGAGGCGCCGGCGTCGCGGCCGCCGCTCGCGGAGAAGGACTACCCCGGCCTGCTGCGACCACCCGCGGCGCTCGGGGTCGAGGTGATGTGGCGACAGCGGGTGACGGTGGAGTGGGGCGATGCCGAGCGGCGCAGCTTCGAGGCGGTGCTGCAGAACCAGGGCGGCGCGCTCCGATTGGTCGGGTTGTCGCCTCTCGGTACGGTCGGCTTCGTCATCTCGCTCAGCGACGGGGCGGTGACGTTCGACAACCACATGAGCGAGACGCTCCCGTTCCCGCCGCGCTTCCTGTTGCTCGATGTGGAGCGCGTCTTCTTTCCGTGGCTGGCGGCAAACGGTGACCGTTCGATCGATGGCGTTGCGATCGATGGCGAGCGATCGGCGACGGTCGAGGCCGAGCGCGTCGTTGAGGTCTGGAGCGACCAGCGTCTGCGCGAGCGCCGCTTCACTCGGCTCGACGGCCACCCCGCCGGCGACATCGTGATCCACTACGAGTGGGGCGAGCCGACCTGGCGGGCACCGACACGCGTCGTCTTCGACAACGGCTGGTTTCGCTACCGGCTGACGATTGACACGCTCCAGGAGACGTTGCTTGGCGCGGCGGCTGGGGAGGGCGGCGGCGCGTCACGCTGAGCGCTACGCGCAAGAACGTCTTGTTCCTCAAGCTGGACGCCTTCTCGGCCCGATCAACAGGAATGAAACTCTCGATCGGGAGCGGGAAGTGATGCTCGTCGAACATCGGGGCGTGGCGAAGGCGGTCAAGGATCTCGAGCCGCTGCCGGCGACGGCGGGGCGGCTCGCGGCGTTGCTGGCGCGCGCCGACTGGCAGATCCGGGAGGTCGAGGAGGCGATCGCGCTCGACCAGGCGCTGACGCCGCGGCTGCTGACGCTCGCGAACTCGTCGCTGATGTCGCGCGGTCGCGAGATCGGGACAGTGGCCGAGGCGGTGATGCGGCTCGGGGCGCGGGCGGTCGTGCAGATCGCGATGAGCGTCGGCGTGCGGCGCCGACTCGCCGCTGCACTGCCGCAGTACGGGCTCTCCGAAGGGCAGCTCTGGTCGCATTCGGTGGCGGTCGCGCTCGCAGGGCAGCAACTGGCCGCGCGGCGGCGCTCGAAGATCCCGCCGGAGGCGTTCACGGCCGGGCTGATGCACGACATCGGCAAGCTGGTGGTCGCCCGTTTCCTCGATCCCGAGCGAATTGCAGCGTTGGCGCAGGCGCAGCGAGCGGGCACGCCGTTGCGCGTCGCGGAGATGGAGGTGCTCGGGATCGAGCATGCCGAGATCGGAGCCGCGATCGTCGAGCACTGGGCGTTGCCGACCCGGCTGCGCCTCGCGATCCAGTACCACCACTCACCCGAGCAGACCGACGAGATCCTCGCGAGCGTCGTCCACGTCGCCGACTGGATCGGCCACCGTGCCGAGCAGGCGACCAGCGGCAACCAAGCTTCCAACGCCAGCGCGGCAACCGCGTCCGAGCCCGACGACGAGCCCTCGTCCGCCGCTCTCGAGCGGATCGAGATGAAGCTCGACGACCTCGACACCCTCGTCGTCGAGGTGGGCAATCAGCTCGCGGACGTGCTGCGCCGCTACGCCTGACGATCCGTCGTACGGTCGTACGGATCCGGGGATCCTACGGCGGAGAAAACCGCACACACGGCCGCGGGTGGTGCGGAAAACGTCGGCGTAGGATCCCCGGATCGGTACCACGGATCCGCGACACAGTCACCGCACTTGCACGCGCGCCGTCACCGTGATGTGCAGCACCTTGGTCAGGTCGGCCGGGTCGAGCAGGACGGCGCAGAAGTCGAGGTCGGTGTCGAGGAAGAAGGGGCCGCGCGGCATGTGCAGCGTCGCGTGCGAGACGCCGGCGTCGTCGGTGGTCCCGATGAAGCCTTCACAGATCGTCTCGCCGCCGGGGACGTAGCCCAACGCGATCGGTAGCAGGAGGTCGTCCTCGTTGGTCCAGACGACGCGGGCGTCAGTCGGGTCGAGCTCGGAGAGAGGAATGCCGGGAACTCGTCCGAAACGACCGATCGCGATCAGATGGGGCAGCTGCGGGCCTTCGGGGACGTTGATGGTGAGCACCACGTCGTCACCCGGCGTCGCCAGCGTGCGATCGACCGTGAGCGTCGTCGCGAGACGCAAGGCCGCCGCGAGGTCGATGCGGCCCCACGCGTAGTCGGGGTCGAAGCCCGGCGGCCCGAGATCCTTGGCCGAACCCTGGAGCAGCAGCCGGATCGCCTCCTGATCGAGGGTGGGTGCGTACTCGCGCAGCAACGCCGCGGCGCCCGCGACGTGGGCGCTCGCGAGCGAGGTGCCGCCCGAGATCCGTGGCTTGGTGCCGAACGAGACGACGGGCAGGTCGCGACCGGGTGCGCACAGGTCAGTCCACGCGCCCCAGTTCGAGAAGGGAGCGCGGGCATCGACCGAGTCGGTGGCGATGGTCGCAAGCACGTCGCTCCGCGCGGCGGGGTAGTAGAGGATGGTGTCACTGTGGTCGTTGCCGGCGATCGACACCATCACCGCGTCCGCCGCGATCGCGTAGTCGACCGCGGCCGTGATCACGGCCGGCTCCGAGCCGGTGAACCCCCACGCCATCTGCATCACCGAGGCGCCGTTGTCTGCGCCATAGCTGATGGCGGCGGCGCAATTGTCGGCGGTGAGCGTCGGCGGTCCGGTGCTCCACACCTCGAGTTGCATCAGCGGCACCGACCAGCAGACGCCGGCCACCTCGGTCCCGTTGTCGGCCTCGGCGCCGATGACTCCGCTGACGCGCGTCCCGTGGCCGATGTTCGCCTCGATCGTCGCGTCGTCGTTCAGGAAGTCCCAGCCGTGGAGGTCGTCAATGAAGCCGTTTCCGTCGTCGTCGATGCCGTTGCCAGGGATCTCGCCGAGGTTGGTCCAGAGCGACTTCTGCAGCTCGGGATGGTTCAAGTCGGTGCCGCAGTCGATGACGGCGACGATCTTGGTCGATTCGCGGATGAGATCCCACGCGCTCGGCCCGTCGAGCTGGCCCGGTTGCAGCGGCCACTGGTTCGGGAAGTCGGGGTCGTCGGGAATGGTCGACATCGGCGTGCCGCACGGGCAGGTCTCGCACCAAGCGACGCCAGGCAGTGCGGCGAGCTGCGTCGCGAGCTGCGTGATCCCCGTGCGGTCGGCGGCCGGTTGCGCGAGGCGGAGCGCGTAGATCTCGTCGAGCCCGGCAGCGTAGGCCGCGGCCGGATGGCGCCAGCCGCGCGGCGGATGGCGGAAGAGCGGGCGCAGCTTGGCGCCGTCGAGCGACGCGAGCGCGTGGTCGAGCTCGGGCGAGCGGCGCTCGATCCGGAGCATGACGCGGTCGAGGGCGAGCTCGCGCTCGTCGGTCGGACTGTCTGGATGGATCCGATGGACCGGAACGATCGGAACGGTGAGAACGGCCGCGAAGAGCGAGCCAACCAGAAAGCCGGAGCAAGTCGTGACGAGCATGGGTCAGAACCTCGAAACCCCACCGCGGTCCGCGATCAGTGCACCGCGACGCTCGCATAGCCGGTCAACGCTCCGACCTTCGAGAGGTCGGCCGGATCGAATAGCGCGGCGGCGAAGTCGAGCCGCGTGTCCATGAAAAACGGCCCGCGCGGCATATGGAGCGTCGCGGTCGAGCGCCCCTGGCCGTCGGTGTACTCGACGAATCGCTCGAAGAGCGCTTCGCCGCCCGGCACGAGGTTGAGCGCGAGTGGTAGCAACACCTCGTCCTCGTTCACGAAGACCACGCGCGGATCTTCTGGATCGATCTCGGAGAGCGCGATCCCCGGCAATCGCCCGAATCGCCCGACGGCGATCATGTGCAGCATGTCGGCGGCGCCGGGCACGTCGATCGTCAGCACGATGTCGTCGCCCGGGACGGCCTCGGTCCGATCGGCGCGCAACGTCGTCGCGAGCTTCACGGCCGCCGCGAGGTCGATGCGCCCCCAGCCGAAGTCGGGGTCGAAGCCGGGCGCGCCGAGGTCTTTCGACGACTGCTCGAGCAGGAGGCGGATCTGTTCCTGGTCGAAGTCGGGGACGAGCTCGCGCAGCAGCGCCGCGCAGCCGGAGGTGTGGGCACTGGCGCAGGTGGTGCCGCCGAAAGTGCGCGGCTGCCCCGGGATATCGATCACCCAGATGTTGACGCCCGGCGCCGAGAGATCGCACCAATCACCATGTCCCGAGAAGCTTGCGCGCTTGTCGAGGTCGTTGGTGGCGATCGCGGCGACCACGTCGCTCCACGCGCCCGGATAGAGCGGGTCGGTGATCGGGATGTTGCCGGCGATCGACACCATCACCACGTCGCTCGCGATCGCGTAGTCGACTGCCGCACGCAGCACGTCCGGCTCGTCGTTGTAGAAGCCCCACGCCATCTGGTCGACCGCACTGCCCTGATCGGCGGCGTAGACGATGCCGGCGCCGCAGCGATCGGGAGTCGGCGGCGAGGCCGGCGGGCTCCATACTTCCGCGAAGAGGAGCGGCACCGACCAGCAGACGCCGCTCACCTGCGAGCCGTCGTTGCCGGTGGCGCCAATCACTCCGGCCACGCGCGTCGCATGGGTGCCGGTGGCGTCGAGATCCGCCGAGTCGTCGACGAAGTTCCAGCCGTGGACGTCGTCGATGTAGCCGTTGCCTTCGTCATCGATGCCGTTGCCGGGGATCTCACCGGGGTTGGTCCAGAGCGACGCCTGCAACTGCGGATGGGAGGTGTCGCCGCCGTTGTCGAGCACGGCGACGATGTGTGAGGAGGTGCGGACCGTGTCCCACGCCGTCGGTCCGTCGAGGAACCCCGGCTGCAGCGCCCACTGGTTCGGGAAGTCGGGATCGTCGGGGACGGTCGACGCGAAGACCCCGATCGCGCACGGCTCGCAACCGCGCACACCCGGCAGCCTTGCGAGCTCGGCCGCGATCGTGGCGACGTCGTCGCGCGGCGCCGCGAAGTGCAGCGCGAAGAAGCGTTCGAGCCCGGCAGCAGCGGCGGCGGCCGGGTTTCGCCAGCCGTGGGGTGGACGGCGAAACACCGGGAGCAGCTTCGCCGCGTCGAGCTCTGCGATTGCCGCGTCGAGCTCCGGCGTTCGTCGCTCGATCTCGAGGATCACTCGATCGTGGACGTAGCCGAGGGCTGGCGGGTCGTCGGCTGGCGGGCTCGGCGGCAGCGCAGCAGCGACCAGCAGGATGGAGGCGATCGACATGGGGAACTCCTTCGGCGCCGGCTCCTGCGCCATTCATTCGTCGGTTCGACTCGGGAATCCTACGCCGACTCCAGATCGGCAAGTCGCGGTCAGCTCGTCAGTTGCCGCAGCACGTATTGGAGGATGCCACCGTGTCGGTAGTACTCGACTTCCTTGGGCGTGTCGATCCGTACGCGGACATTGAAGGTGAGCGAGCTGCCGGCCGTCGGGCGCACCGTCACCTTCACCTGTTTCGCCGAGCCGTCACCGAGGCCGGTCACGTCGAACCGCTCGCGCCCCGAGAGCCCGAGCGACTGCGCGCTCTGCCCCGGCAGGAACTGCAGCGGCAGCACTCCCATGCCGATCAGGTTGCTGCGGTGGATGCGCTCGTAGCTTTCGGCGATCGCCGCGCGCACCCCGAGCAGGGCCGGGCCCTTCGCGGCCCAGTCGCGCGAGGAGCCGGAGCCGTACTCCTTCCCCGCGATGACGACGAGGGGGACCCGGTCCTTCAAGTAGGACTCCGAGGCCTCCGAGATCGTCATCGCTTTCTTGTCGGGC
>CAYRQC010000036.1:0-4775 GCA_964426265.1 uncultured Phycisphaerales bacterium
GATCCTCTACCTGCCTGAGGTGACGGTGGCCGTTCGATGACCGCGCCAGTGTCCGGCATCGCCAACGTCATCGTCGGCACCGCCGGGCACATCGACCACGGCAAGTCGAGCCTGGTCCGGACGCTCACCGGGATCGATCCCGATCGCTTGCCCGAGGAGCAGGAACGCGGGATGACCATCGATCTCGGCTTCGCGCGCTACCACGCGAGCGACGGCCGCACGGTCGGGATCATCGACGTGCCCGGCCACGAGCGGTTCGTGAAGAACATGGTCGCGGGCGCGACCTCGCTCGACATCGTGATGCTGGTGATCGCGGCCGACGACGGCGTGATGCCGCAGACGCGCGAGCACCTCGAGATCCTCGGGCTGCTCGGCGTGCAGAGCGGCTTCGTCGTGCTCTCGAAGATCGACCTGGTCGACGCCGACCTGCGCGAGCTCGCGATCGAGGACGTGAAGGGGCTCGTCGCCGGGACCTTCCTCGACGGCCAGCCGATCGTGCCGATCAGCAACGTGACGGGGCTCGGCATCCCCGAGCTCAAGGTCGAGCTCGAGCGGCGCATCGCGTCCGCTCGCCCGCGTCCGCTGGACGGCCTCTTCCGCGTCCCGATCCAACGCGTCTTCTCGGCCAAGGGCCACGGGACGGTGGTGACCGGCGTGCCGCTGTCGGGCGCGGTGGAGATCGGCCATGAGCTCGAGATCCTGCCGCTCGGCAAACGGGGTCGCGTCCGTGGCATCCACGCCTACGGCGAGGCACGCGAGCGCGCGACCGCCGGCCACTCGTGCGCGCTCAACCTCTCGGACATCGACTATCGCGAGATCACGCGCGGCATGGTCGTCGCCGAGCCGGGCTTCTTCCAGGCGTCATCGCTGTTCGAGGCGCGCATGCGTCACCTGCGCGGCCACGAACGTCCGCTGCAGCACCGCACCGAGATCCGCCTCCACGTCGGCACTTCGGAAGTGCTCGGCCGCGTGCGCATCCTCGACAAGGAGCTGCTGCTCCCGGGTGAAGAGGGGCTGGTCCAGCTCGAGCTCGAGACGCCGGTGGTCGCGTGCGCTGGCGACCGCTTCCTGGTGCGGCAGGTCTCGCCGATGGTGACGCTCGGCGGCGGGGTGCTCTTCGGCGCCGCGCGGACCCATCGCCGGCGGCTGAAGGAGTGGCACATCGAGGCGCTGGAGCAGCGCGAGCTGGCGCTCGCCGACCCCGCGCTGGCGCTCCGGTTCGCCGCCGAGCAGCGTCGCTTCGATCCGTTCACGTCGAAGGAACTCGCCACCGACGGCGCGCTGTCGCTGGCCGATGCGGAGGGGCTCGTGCGTGGGCTGCTCGGCAGCGGTGGGCTGATCGAGGTCGGCCGCGGGCTGCTGCTCTCGAAGCTCTTCGCCGATCAGGCGAAGGAGGCCGTGAAAGGCGCGCTGAAGACGCTGCACAAGGCGCATCCGCTGAAGAAGCTGATCGAGATCCGCGAGCTGCGGACGAGCGTCAACCTGCCCGAGACGACGCTCCAGCTCGCCAAGGAGCTGCTGGTCCAGCAGGCAGTCGTCGTCGAGGAGGGGGCTCCCGGAAACCTGCGGCTCGCGTCGCACCGACCGGCGGTTTCCGCCGACGACGAGCGACTGCTGAACGAGCTGCGCGCGCTCTACGCCACCGCCGACATGCAGCCACCGCTGATCGAGGAGGCCGCGGTCCGACTGTCAGCGCTGCCCAAGAAGGTGACGAGCCTGCTCGAGCTGCTCGCCGACGAAGGCGAGATCGTGCGCGTCGGCGTGCTGCGTTTCGCGCGGACCGCGATCGATCGCGCGCGGGCGGAGCTGGTGCGGATCGCCAAGTCACACGGCGGCGAGGTCGTGATCCCGGAGCTGCGCGACGCACTCCAGACCTCGCGCAAGTTCATGATCCCGCTGCTCGAGCACTTCGATGGCACCGGGATCACCAGTCGCAACGGCGACAAGCGCTTCCTGCGCGAAAGCCGCCTGGAACAGCAGGCAGGCAAGCGTTAGTTGAAGGTCGCGAGCAGCTCGTCCATCTGCTTCAGGATCTCGTCGAGCTCGTTCA
The DNA here is from genome assembly GCA_964426265.1 of uncultured Phycisphaerales bacterium. GTDB lineage: Bacteria > Planctomycetota > B15-G4 > B15-G4 > SIAN01 > SIAN01. The sequence goes on from CAYRQC010000036.1 coordinate 2,051, forward strand.
GCATCGCCATGCCGACCGTCCGGTTCTTCACGATCTCGACCGACAGCCCCTTCAGGGCCCCTTCGGCGGTCAACCGACAGTCCTTGCCCTGCCGAATCAGGCCATCGGCGCGCTGTTGGAACTCCGGGTCGGCGTTCTTCGACTGCGCGTCGTTGAGGCGCTGCATCCGGTCGCCGAGCTTGGAGATGCGCGGTCGGAGCGCCGCCTCGAAGTTCTTCATCTCGCGCAGGCGGGCGCGCAGGTCTTCGGCGGCCGTCCGCAGGTCGTAGAAGTCCTCTTCGATCTTGGCGAGTCCCTTCTTCTGCTCCTCACGCGGGGCGGGCTCCTCGTGCAGCCGGGTCGCCTGCTTCTCGAGCAGCGCGCCGCGCCGCCGCAGCTCCTCGAGCTCGCCTTTCTTGCGCTCGGTCGGCTTGATGTCCGAAAAGTAGCGCACGAGGTCGCCACACTCCTCGAGCGCGGCTTCGATCCGCGGGCGCTCGCGCACGGCATCCTCGAACATCCGATCGATATCGGCCGTCGTCTCTCGCGTCAGCGCGAAGGCGAGGAGCAGGGCCGCGCCGACCAGCCCTCCCAGGATCAAGAGCCCTTTCATGGTGGCGGCGAATCTAGCGAAGGGCGTGCCCCCCGGGCCCGGTGACAGCTCCGTCCGCGACCCTGTGCGGGTCGATCCGTTCGGCTGGCGCGGTGACCAGGGAGGTGCCGCCGCCTACGATCGTGCGCTGCGTCGCGGGGGTGTAGGGCGCCGCGGAGGTGGACGATGACCGTGATCTCGACGTTGCTGATGGCGGTCGCGCTCGCACAGGCGCCGGCGAAGGATCCGGCGCAGGAGCAGATCGACGAGTTCAAGAAGTTCTACAAGCCGAACCGGACCACCCACGAGAAGGTCGAGGCGATCCACGTCCTCGAAGGGATCGACCGCGTGAATGCCGCGCTGCTGCTGCTCGACGCCTGCGGCGACCCGCAGTTCCCCGTCCACGAAGCGGCAATCGAGGTGCTCTCCGGCTATCCGAGCGAGCCGGTGCGCGAGCTCCTCCGGAAGGCCGCCGCCGATGATGCCGGCACCAAGAACGGCCGGCGCGCCGGCGCGGTCGCGGTGCTCGGCAAGCTCGGCGACGCCGCGTCCGTCGGCGTGCTGACGAAGAACCTGACGCTCACCGACTTCGAGGTGAGACGGGCGTCGATCGTCGCGCTCGGGCTGCTGAAGAGTGGCGATGCCATCGATGCGCTGGCGAAGGTGTTGGCCGATGGCGAGCCGGCACTGAAGACAGCCGCGCTCGATGCACTGGCGCTGATCCGCCAGCCCGACCGGTCGCTGCCGGCGATGCTCCCGTTGCTCGAGTCGAGCGAGTGGCAGGTGCGCGCGTCGGCGATCCAGGCGATCGGGAAGCTGCGCGTGAAGGGGGCGATCCAGCCGCTGATCGGCGCGCTGCGCCGCGAAGAGGGCCGCCTGCGCGACGACGCGATGCACGCGCTCCAGGAGACGACGACCTTCGACTACGCGGACGATGCCGCCGCGTGGCAGCGCTGGTGGGACGGGATCCAGGAGCGCTTCCAGGTCCCGACCGACGAGGAGTTCGCGAAGAAGAAGGAAGCGATCGCGCGGAACCAGCAGAAGTACAAGCCGACCAACGCCACCGACTTCGTGGGCGTCGCGAGCAAGAGCCGGCGCATCGTCTTCATGGTCGACACCTCGGGCAGCATGGAGGAGCTGATCGGCGACACCCGCAACTTCAAGCTGCAGGACCGCGGCTATCGCTCCTACATGAAGATGGACATCGTCAAGGACGAGCTCTGTCGCACGCTCGACGCGCTTGGTCCCGAGGTGCACTTCAACCTGATGACCTTCGCCACCGAGGTGAAGAGCTGGAAGAGCAGCCTGGTGCCGGCGAACGTCGTCAACAGGACGGGCGCGATCAAGTACGTCCAGGGGCTGAAGGCGATCGGCGGCGCGTCGCAAAGCTTCAACAACGGCGCCGGACTTTCGGGAGCGGCCGGCATCTCGTCCGGCAAGACGAATACCTACGCCGCATTGATGGCATGTCTCGAAGCGGGTGGCCGCGGCCTCTACGACAAGAGCTACGGCTCGCAGGTCGACACGGTCTACTTCCTCTCGGATGGCGTGCCGTCGACCGGCGACTACGTCGAGAAGGACGACATCCTCGCCGAGGTGCGACGGGTGAACACGCTGCGCAAGCTCGCGATCCACACGATCTCGATCGGCGACATGGACCACGCACTGATGGAGCAGCTCGCCACGCAGAACGGCGGAACCTTCGTCGACCTCGGGAAGTGAGGGCTCGGGACGTGAAGGCTCGCGGAGTGAAGGCGCGGTGAGCGACGCCGCTCCACGGCTTGATTCGGCGGGAGGATGCCCCTAGCCTGCCGCGCCTTCCCGACTGGAACGGGGCGTAGCTTAGCTTGGCTTAGAGCGCAGCGTTCGGGACGCTGAGGTCGGAGGTTCAAATCCTCTCGCCCCGACCATGATTCCACGCAAGCGCCGAGGAGAACGCGATGGTTGCGGTCTCGCTCCGCTGCGCGGTAGTCGGACTCGCGGTTCTCGCACCGCTACTGCTCGCGAGCAAGCCGGTCGCACGCGCGCCGGCACTCGGTGCAGTGACCGAGGTCGCGCCCGGCGTTTTTTTCGCGCAGGCTGCGACGGAGCCCGTCTTCGAAGGCTCGAACTCCGGGTTCGTCGTGCTCGATGGCGAGGTGCTGGTCGTCGATG
>CAYRQC010000037.1:0-5041 GCA_964426265.1 uncultured Phycisphaerales bacterium
CGGCGTGGTTGCTGGTTGGCGTGCTCGTGCAAGGCGCGCTCGGCGGATTGACGGTGTACTACCAGCTCCCGGCCGTTGTTTCGGTGAGCCACGGGATGCTCGCGCAGACCTATTTCTGCTTGTCGATCGCTACGGCCTACTTGCTCTCGCGGGAGTGGGGAGAGCGGCAGCCCGGATCGCCTGCGTCACCGACGCGCGCACCGGCAGCAGCAGTGACACCGCCGCGATCGCTGCGCCGGGTGGCGCTCGTCGCAGTCGGCGCCATCTACGGCCAGCTCTTGCTCGGCGCGATCGTGCGCCACACGGTCGCGAAGGGGCGCGTGCCGGGGTTTGGCGACGCCGCGGTCCTCGTGCACGCGCTCTTTGCGTTGGCAGTGGTGGGAGCCGTCGGCGTGCTGGTGGCGCGCGTCACGGTCGAGCAGCCACAGGAGCGGCGGCTCACGCGACCGGCCTTCGCGCTCGCCGGGCTCGTCATCGTGCAGGCGCTGCTGGGGCTGCTCGCGATTGCGACTCGGACCGACCCGCTGGTCACCATCCTCCACGTCATCACCGGGGCGACGCTACTCGGTACCAGTGTCGTGATCGCGCTGCGAACGTTCCGGATCATCGGCGGGAGCGCCACGTGACGCCGATCGACGGGCGGGTCGGCGCGCGCGTGCGCGACTGGCTGCAGCTGACGAAGCCGCGCATCGTCGCGGCGAGCACGCTCGCGGGGCTCGCCGGCTACCTCGCGCCGAGTGCGCCGGTGCATGCCATGGCGCTGATCGAGCTGCTCGCCGCGATCGCCGGCATCACCGCCGCAGCCGGCATCTTGAACCAGTGGATCGAGCGCGACATCGACGCGCGGATGCCGCGGACGGCGCAGCGACCGCTGCCGGCCGGGCGTATCGCAGCACGCAACGCCGCGCTGCTCGGTTGGCTGCTCGCCGCGGCGAGCCTCGCCCTCTTCGCGCGGTTCGTGAACGCATTGACGACGCTGCTCGCCCTCTTCGCATTCATCTCCTATCTCTTTGTGTACACACCGCTCAAGCGCGTGACGTCGCTCAACACCTTCGTCGGCGCCGTGCCGGGCGCGCTGCCGCCGGTGCTCGGTTGGACCGCCGCCACGAATGATCTCGGCCGCGGGGCCTACGCCCTGTTCGCGATCCTCTTTCTCTGGCAACTCCCGCACTTCCTCGCGATCGCGTGGCTCTATCGACGCGACTATGCGCTCGGCGGGCTCAAGATGCTCCCCGAGCACGACCCCGACGGGATGCTCACGTCGCGCCAGATGTGCGTCCACGCGATCTCGCTCTGCCTGGCGTCGTTCCTGCCTTTCATCTTCCGGATGGCGGGGCCGGTCTATCTGGTCGGGGCGCTGCTGCTCGGCCTCGCGTTCGCGATCCCCGCCTTCGGCTTCTGGCGGCGTCCCGATGAGACAACGGCTCGCCGTGTGCTGCTCGCGTCCCTCGTCTATTTGCCGAGCCTGCTTTGCCTCATCGCGTTGAAGGCGTGACCATGACCGAAGGCGACGAAACCGGAGTCAGCGCGAGCGCAGTCGACGAGAACGCAGTCGACGCCGCGGCACGGCGCCGGCGAGTTCGCCGTTTCGGCGCGTGGCTCGCGGTGTTCGTCGTGCTGTTGATGCTGTTTGCCGTCGGCTATGTGACGCTCTTCGGGAAGGTGTTGAGTGATCCAACGCGGCCGCCGACCGTGACCTCCGCGGCAAACCCGCGCGTCACGCGCTTCGAGCTCGTGCTCGGCGCCGCGATCGTGGTGGGCGTCACCACGTGGTTGGCACGGCGCGCGCGGAGCAAGACTTGACCCACCCGGCTGCCGATCTGCCGCCGCCACCACGCAAGCCGAGCGCCTTCGCGCCGATCGCGCTCGGGCTCGCATTGCTGCTGCTCGTGGGGGTGGCGATTCGCCGGGTGCTCCAGCGCGGCGACGAGTCGTCGCAAGCGGCGAACTCGCCCACTTCACTGCGCGGCAAGGTGCTCGCCGACGGCGGGCCGCTCCCCGATTTCTCGCTCATCGACCGCTTCTCCAACCCGTTCACGTTGGCCGATCTGCAGGGCCACATCTGCGTGGTGAACTTCTTCTTCACGAGCTGCCCGGGTCCGTGCGTCGACCTCACTCGCAAGGTGCGCACGCTCGCGATGACACTGCGCGCCGAACCCGAGGTCCACTTCGTGAGCGTCAGCGTCGACCCCGCCGCCGACACGCCCACTCAGCTCACCCGCTTCGCCGGCGCGCAAGGAGGCGAGCTCGACCGCTGGCATTGGCTCACTGGCGACCTCGAGCAGGTGAAGGCACTCTCTGCGGCCTGCTTCGCTGCGCTCGGCGAACGGAGCCCGGAAGGCACGATTCCCCACTCGACGCGCGTCCACGTCATCGACCGAGCGGGCCGCCTGCGCGCCGTCCACGACACGGAGAGCGACCCCGACTGGCTCGAGGCGACCGTCCACTCGGTGCGCTTGCTGCTCGAGCAACAGCCCGCCGCGCCCGCCAAGTCGCAGTGAGCTCCATGGCGCTGCTCACACTCTCAGCCCTGCGCCTGCCGGACCTCAATGCCGGGCTGAACGCGCTCGCGGCCGTGCTGCTCGTCAGCGGCTTCCTCGCGATCCGCCGCCGCAATATCACCGTCCATCGGCGATGCATGATCGCCGCGTTCGTCACGTCGATGGCCTTCCTGGTGTCCTACGGGATCTCGAAGGTGTCAGGCGGCCACACCGCGTTTCGCGGCGTCGGTGCGATCAAGGTCGTCTACTACGCGATCCTCTGGACGCACACGCCGCTCGCCGCCGCCGTGCCGGTGCTCGCGGGAAGGACGCTCTGGTTCGGGTTGAAGAATCGCATCGATCGTCACAAACGACTGGCGCGGATCACCTTGCCGATCTGGCTCTACGTGTCGGTGACCGGGGTGGTGATCTGGTGGATGCTCTTCACCGACACCTTCGTCCCCGCGGCCTCGCAGTAGTGTGAACGTCGTGCGCAAGACGCCGATGACGATGGTGAGGCCGACGCGAACCGCGGCAGCAATGCCGACACCGACGCCAGTCACCCGGCGGACACGCGCGCGCGGTTGGTCCCGTTGGCTGCTCGTCGCGGCACTCGCCGGCCTGACGACGCCGTTGCCGCGCGCCGCGGCGCAATGTGCGATGTGAAAGGACTCCGCCTACGATCAGGTGGATCGTGCCCAAAGTGAGAGACTGGGAAAAGCGTTCAACGCGAGCGTCTACTGGATGCTGAGTGTGCCGCTCGTGCTGCTCGGCGGGTTCGTCACCCTGGTCGGAATGAACGTGCGCGCCCGCGCCCGGCGCGAACGACTGCCCGGCGAGCAAGGTCCCGAGGATGACGGCGCGCGCGGCCGCGGGCCGACCTGAAGGAGTGTTCGCGGAGGACTCGTCGATCGTGCGCATCCCCTTCGTCAAGCTCCACGGCTGTGCCAACGACTACGTCCTGGTCGATGGTTTCGAGCTGCAGCTCGCCGACTGGGCGACCCTCGCGCGGAGCGTGGCCGATCGCCGTCGCAGCGTCGGCTCGGACGGCCTGCTTGTCGTGCAGCCGCCGGGCAACGCCGACGCCGCCGCGCGCATGGCGATGTTCAATCCCGACGGCAGCGAGGCCGAGATGTGTGGCAACGGGCTGCGCTGCCTCGGCAAGTTCCTCTTCGACCGGCGGCGAGTCGGGCGCGACTTCCGGATCGAGACGGTCGGCGGCCCGGTGCCGATGCGGGTCGAGCGACTCGCCGTCGACGGCAGTGCCGTGGAGCTCTCGGCCGAGATCGGCGTCCCCGACTTCACGCGGGCCCACGTGCCGATGGCCGGGCCGGCGACGCCGGCACTCGACGAGTCGTTCAAGCTCGCCGGTCGCACGCTGAAGGTCAGCGCACTGCGGCTCGGCAACCCCCACTGCGTCGTCTTCGTCGATGACGTGGAGCACTATCCGGTTCATTCCGTCGGACCCGCCGTCGAGCGTGACCCCCGCTTTCCGCAGCAGGTGAACGTCGAGTTCGTCGCAGTGGCCGGGCCCGGCGAGCTGATCCAGCGAACCTGGGAGCGCGGTGCCGGCGAGACCCTCGCCTGCGGCAGCGGTGCGACGGCGGCGGCGATCGTCGCGCGCAAGGTGCGCGGCTTTCCAGCCGACATCCGGGTCCGGCTGCGCGGCGGAGATCTCACCGTCCATTGGCCCGGCGACGGTGCCCCCGCGACCTTGCGCGGACCCGCGGTCGAATCGTTCAGCGGGACGCTCGACTTCGATCCGTGACCTCGATCCGGATCAGCCGGCACTCTGTCCGCGCCGCGCGACACCGGCCTTCGTTGACGGCGGCTCCTATACTTCCGCGCCGGTGGCTGGGAGGCGCGAAGTGAAGCGGCTGAAGGAAGTTTCGGGTTCCGAAGAGGTTCCGCATCCGGCGGAAGCAGGCGGCTGGTTCACAGTCAGCCGCGCCGCGCAGCTCCTCGAGCTGCCGCTTCCGCGCATCTTCGATGCCATCCGTGACGGCAAGCTGCAGGTCCGTTTCGAGCCGACCAAGCCGGGCGAGTCGGACAAGCCGTTCGTCACCTCGGCGGAGCTCAAGAAGAGAGCGACGGCGTCGGGTGCGCCGGTGGCCGTGGCGGCGACTTCAGTGCTGCCCGTCGATTCCGCCGCCGTCGTTGCAACCGCCGGTTCCATTGCGAGTGTCTCGCCGCCTCAACCGCAACCCGCGGCGCAACAGCCTCCGGTGCAGCCACCTCCGTCGCAGCAGCCACCAGCGATCAACGAAACGCAGCGGGCGATGCGGCTCCTCGAAGTCGATCTCGCGGAAACGCGGACCACGCTCGACGAGGCCGAGCAGCAGCTCGACGCGGCGTTGAAAGCGGTCTACGAGCGCGATGTGCGCATCGCTCGCCTCGAAGCCGACATCGCCGCGCACGCCAAGATCCGCGAGGATAGTGACGGCTTCATCCGCCACCTCGAGACGCGTCTCGACCGGACCGAAGAGCGCTCCGACGAGAAGGAGAAGGAGATCCGCCGGTTGGCGGTCGGGCTCGGCGAGGCGCGCGGCGAGATCCGCCTG
>CAYRQC010000038.1:0-3691 GCA_964426265.1 uncultured Phycisphaerales bacterium
ATCCCGCCCTCTCCGCCAATGGTCCGGTGAGTCGGGTTGTTCCGTGATTGCGGGTTCCTGCGAGTGATCGGCATGTCCCCGATCGGGCGCCCTTCCGTCCGCGTCGCGCAGCTGCTGGCGGCCGCGCTCTGGTCGACCGGCTGCGTCGAGCGCTTTCTGGTGATCGACTCGAATCCGTCGGGCGCGCACGTGCTCGTCGATGGAGACGACGTCGGTGTGGCACCGGTCGAGCTCCCGTTCACCTACTACGGCACACGCCGCATCGATGGCTGGCTGCCGGAGCAGCCGCTCGGCACGCCAACGGCAGCGCCGGCAGTGACGCAATTCGTCGAGCTCGATGCGCCGTGGTACCAGCTCTTTCCACTCGATCTGGTGAGCGAGCTGCTCGATCCCTTCACCCACGTCGATCGTCACGTGGTGCGGCTCGACTTCGGTCCGCCCGCGGTCGCCACGACCCACGCGGAGCTGCTGCTCGATGCCGACGAGCTACGTCGGGAGACGCGTTGACGTGGCGTTGCCGACCGCGCTTCCTCGTCTGCCGCCGAGCTTCCGTCCGGTTGCGCTTCGTGATCAACGGGTGCTGGTGCTGGGGCTCGGCACGTTCGGCGGCGGGCTCGGCGCGGCGCTCCATCTGGCGCGCGAAGGAGCGGACGTCACCGTTTCCGATCTGCGCCAGGCCGACGAGCTTTCGATGCCGCTTGCCGAGCTGCGCGAGCTGCCGATTCGCTACGTGCTCGGCCGCCATCCGACCGTCGAGGCCGGTGCGTTCGACTGGATCGTCGCGTCGCCAGCCGTGAAGTGGAGTGCGCCGCCGCTGGTCGAGGCGGCTCGGCTCGGGATTCCGGTCGAGAGCGAGATCACGCTGCTGATCCGGCTGTTGCCCTGTCGGTGGCTGGGCATCAGCGGGACGAACGGCAAGAGCACGACCACGATGCTGGCGGGTCAGACGCTCGCGGCGGCCGGGCGGCGCGTCTTGATCGGCGGCAACATCGGTGGATCGCTGCTCGACGACTGGCGTGCGATCGGTGCGGACGACGCCGTGGTTCTCGAGATCAGCTCGTTCCAGCTCGAGCACCTTGGTGAGATCGGTCTCGGCCCGGACGTGGCGCTGATCACCAACGTCACTCACGATCACCTCGACCGCCACGGGACGTTCGAAGCCTACGTTGCGGCGAAGCGCCAGCTCCTCGGTTGCGCGCAAGTCGCGGTACTGAACCGCGCCGACGCGATCTGTCAGGCGTTTGCGCGCAGCTTCGCTGGCCGCGTGATCTGGTACGGCGAGGAGGCCGCGTTCGCCGCCGGCGAGGTTGGCGCCAAGCTCATCGACCGGCGGTTCGCACGGTTCGACCGTGGACCGGACGCGGGCCACGACGATGCGCCGATCGATCTCGAGCCGCTCCGACTTCGCGGCATCCACAACCGGGTAAACCTCCTCGCCGCCGCCGCTGCGGCTACCTGCTTTGAGGTGCCGTTTGCGAACGCAGCCGCCGCGGCGTTCGAGGTGGCGCCGCTCAAGCGCCGGCTAAATGAGGTGGCGCGGGTAGGCGGCGTGCTCTACGTCGATGACTCGGTCGCGACGTCGCCCCCGGCGGTGGCGGCGGCGTTGCGCACCTATCGTGGTGCAACTTGTTTGGTAGCAGGCGGTTACGACAAGGGAATCGATGCCGGACCTCTCCTTGACGCGATCCGTGCGAGCTGCCGCAAGGTCTTCCTCTTCGGGGCGGTCGGGCCGTCTCTGGCGGAGCGAATGGCGCACGTCACCGCGAGCGACGTCGTCGGTCCTGACGTTGCGGTGTTCGCCGACTTGCGCGAGGCGTTCGCCGCCGCCGCACGCGAAGCGCGATCTGGCGAGACCGTTCTCTTCTCGCCGGGCTACGCATCCTACGATCAGTTCAGGAACTTCACCGAGAGAGGCGATCTCTTCTGCGCGCTGGTCGCTGACCTCGCGCGTGCGTGATCGCCGCTTCGACGCCCGCAACATCGTTCGTGAGCTTGGATCGCCATGAGTGACTACTGCCAGCGCTGCAAGAAGGAAGCTGCGAGCGTCCACGTCACCGAGATCGGTCAAGACGGGGCGAAGGAGCTGCTGCACCTCTGCGAGGAGTGTGCAAAAGGGCAAGGCGTCCCGGCCGCGGCGGCGCCGACGGTGCTCGCGCTCTTCAAGGAGTTGATGGAGAAGACCAACACGGTGACGCGGACTCGCGATCGCCAGTGTCCGGAGTGCGGCACGACGTTCGGCGAGTTCAAGGCGAACGGACGGTTCGGTTGTGCACACGACTACGAGGTCTTCCAGTCGCGCGTCGTCCCGCTGCTCGAGCGCATCCACGGCTTCTCGGAACACGTCGGCGAGTCGGACGCCGCGACGATCGCGAAGAGCGGCGCCGACGCGGCGGCGACCGAGCTGCGACGGCTGCGCCGCGACCTGCAGCGCGTGATCAAGGGCGAGGAGTATGAGGAGGCGGCGCGGCTGCGCGACCGCATCCAGAGCCTCGAACAGCAGCTCACGGAAGGGCACCAGCTCGATGGCTGACACGCTGCGTGACTGGTTCTCCGCGCCAGCGACCGCCGGCAACTGGATGGCCAGCGACGGCCCCGATCACGACGTCGTGGTCACCACCCGCATCCGTTTCGCCCGCAACGTCGAGGGCTTCCCGTTCCGCACGCGCCTGACCGAGGCGCGCGCCAAGGAGCTGTCGGCCCACCTCGAGGAACGGCTCTCCGGGCTCGACCTCGCGCGCGATCAGCTCTACGTCGACCTCTCCGCGATCGAGCCGCTCGACACCGAGCTCCTCTTCGAACGCCACCTCATCAGCAAGGACCTGGCGCGCGAGATGGAGGGGCCGCGCGCGGTCTTCTTCAGCCGCAGCCGCAACGTCTCGATCATGGTGAACGAGGAGGACCACCTCCGGCTGCAGATCCTCGGCCCCGGCCGCAACCTGGAAGGGCTGCTCGAGCAGCTGAAGGACGTCGATCATCTCGTGCGCGCGCGCGTCGCCTGCGCCTACCACCAGCGCTTCGGCTATCTGACCTCGTGCCCGACCAACGTCGGCACCGGGCTGCGCATCTCGGTGATGCTGCACCTGCCGGCGCTGGTCTACTCCAAGGAGATCGAGAAGGTCTTCAACTCCGCCGCGAAGATGAAGCTGGCGGTGCGCGGCTTCTATGGGGAAGGGACCTCGTACCTCGGCGACTTCTTCCAGGTGAGCAACCAGGTCACGCTCGGCCGCGGGCTCGACAAGCTGCTGCAGGACGTGAGCAAGGTGCTGCCGCAGCTGGTCAACCAGGAGCGCGAGGTCCGCAAGTCGATCCAGAAAGAGCACGGCAAGGGGCTCGAGGACCGCATCTGGCGCGCGTTCGGAATCCTCCGCTTCGCGCGGCGCATCAACTCGCAGGAGGCGCTCGATCTCCTGTCGCAGGTGCGGCTGGGCATCTGCCTGGGGATGCTGCCGCAGCCGACTCTGAAGACCGTGAACGAGCTGTTGGTCATGAGCCAACCGGCTCACGTCCAGCTGCTCGAGCAGCGCGAGCTGAAGGAGGACGAGCGCGACGTCGCGCGCGCCCGCTACATCCGCTCGCGGCTCGCGCCGCCGCCGGCTGGGTGATCCGCGGCGCGAGGAACAGCCTCAAGGCGGTTCGCGGTCTGGTCGAGAAAGTCATGGAAGCCGAGGAGGAGCACCGGTCCATGACTGCC
>CAYRQC010000039.1:0-5033 GCA_964426265.1 uncultured Phycisphaerales bacterium
CTCTCGTGGCGCGGCCACACGAGCCACGGCACCGCGCAGGACCTCATCGATCACCTGAGCGGCCACAAACCGTGGGGTCGCGCGATCGCGTTTCACTCGGCCTGGCGCGATCCCGGCGAGCACGACGGCGAGGTGCCCGACCTGGTGACGCTCGGCCTGTCGAATGCCGCGCTCTACGGCTACGTCCCGTTCCTCGGCATCGGCTGGGCGGACGGCGCCGGCACTCCCGACCTCACGAGCGACTCCGCTCCCGCCGACAACTCCTGGAGCAACGCGGAGACGCGCGCCGAGTTCCTCGCGCTCGTCACCGGGATCGCGGCGACGTCGCAGCCGCCATGGCTCTTCCTCGGCAACGAGACCAACACCTATTGGCGGTCGCACACGAGCGACGAGTGGGATGCGTGGATCAGCGAGTACGCCGCCTGCTACGACGCGATCAAGGCGGCGAGCCCGGCGACCAAGGTGCTCACGGTTTTCCAGCTCGAGCGCATGAAGGGGCTCGGCGCGAAGAACGGTTGGAGCGATCCGCCGCAATGGGCGCTGGTCGACGCGTTGGCCGTGAGCGGCAAGGCGGACGCCGTCGGGTTCACGTCGTACCCCTACTTCGAACATGACACACCCGGCGACCTCCCCGCCGACTACTACGACGAGATCGCGCAGCACTGGAGTGGCGAGGTCGTCTTCACCGAGATCGGCTGGCTCGGCGCCGCCCACCCGCCCTATCCCGGTGGCGAGCAGCAGCAGTCGGACTTCGCCCTACTCTTCTTCGATCGCACACGCGCGCTCGACCTCTACTACGTCGCCTGGCTCTTTCTCCACGATTACGACGATCAAGCGTCGTTCCCTGCATTCCAAGACATCGGGCTGCGCAGCAACGACGGCTCGCTGATCCGGTTGGCGGACGCCACCTGGCAGACCGCGGTCACGCTGCGTGAGCGTCCATAGATGGACCTCTTCTCGAAGCCGCCCGAGGAGCTCCAGAAGAGCGCACCACTGCCCGATCGGATGCGGCCGCGTTCGCTCGACGAGGTGATCGGGCAGGACGACGTGGTCGGCGCTGGGCGGCCGTTGCGGCGGATCCTCGACGCGCATGGCTTGCCGCCTTCGATGGTCTTCTGGGGGCCGCCAGGCACGGGCAAGACGACGCTCGCGCGGCTGGTGGCGAAGGAGGCGGCACTGCCGTTCCTCCCGTTCTCGGCGGTGACCAGCGGCATCAAGGAGGTGCGCGAGGCGATCGAGCAAGCGCGCGCGCGGCGTCGCCAGGACGGCAAGGCGGCGCTCGTCTTCATCGACGAGATCCACCGCTTCAATCGTGCGCAGCAGGATGCCTTCCTGCCACACGTCGAGGACGGGACGATCGTGCTGGTCGGTGCGACCACCGAGAACCCGTCGTTCGAGGTGAACGCCGCGCTCCTCTCGCGCTGCCGCGTCTTCGTCTTGAAGTCGCTCACCGACGAGCAGGTGGCGGCGTTGCTGCAACGCGCGCTCGGCGATGCGGAGCGCGGGTTCGGCGGCGAGGCGATCGACTTCGAGGAGGGGGCGCTCGAGCGGCTCGCGAATCTCGCGAACGGGGACGCGCGGCAGGCCCTGAACCTGCTCGAGCTGGCGGTGCGCGCGACGCCACTCGACGCGGGGCGCCGCCGAGTGACGCTCGCCACGCTCCGCGACGTCACGCAGCGGCGCAGCGCCGGCTACGACAAGAGCGGCGAAGAGCACTACAACATCGTCTCGGCCTTCATCAAGTCGTTGCGCGGCAGCGATCCCGACGCGGCGATCTATTGGCTGGCGCGGATGCTCGAGAACGGCGAGGACCCGCTCTTCGTCGCGCGTCGGCTGGTGATCTTCGCGAGCGAGGACGTCGGCAACGCCGATCCGCGCGGGCTGATGGTGGCGGTCGCGGCGATGCAGGCGACCCACCTGATCGGCATGCCCGAGGCGCACTTCGCGCTCGCGCAGGCGACCACCTATCTCGCCACGACGCCCAAGTCGAACGCGTCGGGCGCGGCCTACGCGCGCGCGGCCGAGGATGTCGAATCGACGCGCAATGACCCGGTTCCGCTCCATCTACGCAATGCCGCGACCGGTCTCATGCGCGGCCTGGGCTACGGGCGCGGCTACCAGTACGCGCACGATCAGCCGGACGCGGTGGTGGACCACGAGCATCTGCCCGAAGCGCTCGTCGGTCGTCGCTACTACGAGCCGAAGGAGGCCGGCCACGAGACGGCGATCCGCAAATGGATCGACGAGCGCGAGGCGCGGCGGCGCGCGCGGCGGGCGAAGTGACCCGCCGCTCGCCAGCGAGCCGAGCTATCCTCGCGCGCCCTTTTTCTCCCGTCTCCAGCCAGCAGGATCCCCGCCATGCCGCAGCCGTTCCCCCACCACTACTCGGTCGATCTCGCCGTGAAGGACGATGCGTCGAGCTGGATGAAGGCGGGACCGCGAACGCCGATCGTCGGCGGGAACCCGCCCGAGTTCGACGGCAACGAGGAGTGGTGGAGCCCGGAGCATCTGCTGCTTTCGGCGTTGCAGGTCTGCTACCGCGGCACCTTCAACGCGCTGCGCGCCAGGCCCGGCATCCAGCCGTCGGCGTTCCGGACGCGCGCCGAGGCGAAGCTCGAGAAGACCGCGGCCGGCATCGTCTTCACCGAGATCAAGCTGCACGCCTTCGCCACGGTGCCGGCGGCGCAGGTGGAGGCGACCAAGGAGCTGCTCGCGAAAGCGAAGAAACTCTGCATCCTCGCCAACCAGCTGAAGACGGAGCCGACGCTGGAGGTCGACGTCCAGGCGGGATGAGAGATGCCGGCCGATTCGCGGCCCACGGCACACTGACAAAGTGACAATTCGACGGCTGCCCGATCACGAGCCGGCGGCGGCGATCGCCTCGAGCACCGGATCGCGACCACTGGTCCAGTGCTCCCAGCAGAGCGGCGCCGGCAGATCGGGCAGCACCGAGGGCAAGTCGTCCTTCAGCAGCTCGAAGAGCTTCGTCGAGTAGCTGACGCGCAGACGGCTCCACGGCAGCTCGAACGTCAGGATCTCGCCGTAGGAGCGCGGCTTGCCGCCGGTCGGCTCGCCGACCAGCTGCGCGCCCCAGCCCTGCTTCAGCTCGACCGCGTTCAGCATCGCCGACGAGAAGGTCTCCGGCCCGATCGCGACGAAGAGATGGCCCTTCGAGCGGAGATCGCGGCGATTGGCGAGGCCGCGGTAGAGCGGCACGATCACCGTCGAGTTGCCACCGCCGTTGTGGCGCAGGTCGATCACGAAGCGGCGGACCTCGTGCTGATCGGCGGCCGCGAAGAGCTCCTCCGCGAGCTGTGCGAACGGCAGCTTCGGGTCCTCGACACAGCGGTTGTATTGCAGATAGAGCAGCTTCGATTCGGCGACCCAGGTCCACCAGTAGCTCTCGCCACGCCGCTGGCGCCAGAGCGGCTCCTGCTTCGACTCGGCGAGCAGCGGGCCGAGCAACGCGCCGCCGGCCACACCACCGCCCCCACTCGCTCCTCCGAGGTCGAGCTGCTTCTCCTCGCCAGAGTCGGTGACGACGGTGAAGGTCGCGTGATCGCGATCGTCACCGAGGCCGAGCCCGTGCAGCACGAAGAACGTCTCGAAGTAGGTCGGCCCGTTGCCGAGCAGCCCCGTTTCGTTGTCGTGGGAGACCACCTCACCGATCCGCCGCCACGCCTCGTCGATCGGCTTCCCGCCCACGGCCGTCACCTTGGCGCCGAGCGCGAAGGCCAGATCGCGTGGCGCGAGGACCACGTGCAGCCCATCGGCGAACGGATGGACCTGGATCGGCAGCCGCTTCCACGCCACCGGACCCGAACCGAACTGCACCGCCGTGTGGCCATCACCGACACTCGTGACCAGGCGCATCAGCTCGACGACGATCTCATGGTCTGCGAGCCGTTCGATCGCCTCGTCGAGATCGGCGACCCGCGCCTCCCACTCCTCCCGCGGCTGCGCGAAGAAGAGGTTCTTGTGCCGCTTCGGCAGCTCCGCCGCCAGGAACGCGAGATCCCCCCGCCACCGCTCGACGCGCTCCTCGCCGCCCCCCAACGCCACCACCGCACCCATCACCGCGCCGCTCACCCCGACCATCGTTTCCTCCGCCAAGGTGCCCGCCAAGGTGCCTGGCCCAAACCCACCGGGTGATCCGTGCCTGGCACCGAAGACCCGGGTGATCGGTGCCTGGCACAAAGGACCCGGTGGGTTTGGGCCAGGCACCCATCAGGCACCCATCACACCGATCGGCGAGGTACGCCGCGGACGGGGGTGGCGTTCCATGGGTCTGCGGGCCAGGAGTGTTTGGGGTAGCGGGCGCGCAGCTCGCCACGGATCTTGGGGTAGACGTTGCGCCAGAAGCTCGCGAGATCCTGGGTCACCTGTTGCGGACGACGGTTCGGTGCCAATAGGTGCAGCACGACGGGCTGACGCCCGTTTGCAATGCGCGGCGTCTCGGCGAGCCCGAACAGCTCCTGCATCCGCACGGCGAGGATCGGCGCCCCTTCCGCTGGATAGACGAGTCGGATCGCGCTGCCGCTGGGGACGACGAGCCGCTCCGGCGCATCGGCGTCGACCGCGGCCGCCAGTCGGCCACCGAGCCGCGCACGGAGCAGTTGCGCGAGTGGCAGCCGCTCGAGATCGGCAAAGCTGCGCGACCCTGCACACAGATCGGGCAGCCACGCGCCCCAGAAGTCGCGTGAACCGCCATTCGAACTGTGTGTACCAGCGGCTCCATGATCGGGCAGCGCGACCGCTAGATCTGGCAGTGCGAGCTCCGGCATCACCCGCGCGAGCCATCGCACCCGCGCGAGCAGCTCGCCGATCTCCGCGCGCTCCAACCCGAGCGCACGGACCGGATCCTCGACCGCGGCCTCGCAAAGGACGCGCGCCGCCGCCTCGTGATCGGTGATCGCGATCGCCGCTTCGTCGAGCACGAGATCGGCGAATCGCGTCTGGCGCCGGGCGGTGACCGCCGCGCGCTCGCGATCGAAGGCCATCACCTCCTCGCGCACCAGCGACTCGGGATCGAG
>CAYRQC010000040.1:0-5804 GCA_964426265.1 uncultured Phycisphaerales bacterium
TCGGGAAAGAGGGCGCTCGAGCGCCGCAAGGAAGCCGCGGCGTTTGCGCCGTTGCCGGCCTCGACGTCGAGCACGCCGAGATAGAACGCCGGCTTCCAATACTCCTTGCGCGGCTGCGCCTTGGCCTGCATGGCGCGCGCCCGCTCGAACGTCGCGCGCCCCTTGTCGCCCTTGCCCTGCGCGAACTCGATCTCGCCGGCGAGCGACTCGAAGAGCGGCTCATCGGGCCGCGCGCGCCGCGCTTCGTCGGCGAGCTTCTGCGCCTGCGCGAGCTTGCTCTTGTCGTCGCCCGCACTGCCGAGCAGCGAAAGTGCCTGATCGTGCTTTCGGTAGGCCGGCGCTTTCTTCTTCAGGTCGGCGACGATCTGGGTGAAGCGGTTGCCCGGGCCGGCCGGCGAGCGGAAGGTCGCCGGCGCTTTCGAGAAGACCTCCGGGCAGCTCTTCTGGATGGTGGCGTCGATGTCACCGATCCGCTGGTCGTTGGTCGGGTGGCTGCGCAGGAACGACGGCGTCTCCGAGCCCGACGCCGCCTCGAGCTTGGCGAAGTATTGGAAGGTGCGCTTCATCTCGCGCGGGTCGTAGCCCATCGCGTTCGCGAAATAGACGCCGCGCTCGTCGGCCTCGCTCTCCTGGTCGCGGCCGAACTTGAGCAGGAGGAGCGGCGCGCCGTAGCCCGCGAGCTCGGTGATGGTGTTGGGCTTGTCGGGATCCTTCTGCAAGAGGTCCTCGCTGATGCCGGCCGCGACGAGGAGGACCTGCGCCACGACCGCCGCGTTCTGCTGGATCATCGAGTGCTGGTGCTCGACGTGACCCAGCTCGTGACCGAGAACGGCCACGAATTCGCCCTCCGAACCGAGGTTCTCGAGCAGACCACGCGTGATGTAGACGTAGCCGCCGGGAAGCGCGAAGGCGTTCGGCTCGCCCGAGTTCAAGATCTCGAATTGGTAGGCGAAGTCGTCCTTGCGGACCGAGTGGCTCGCCATCTCCTTCACGACGTCGCCGAGATACTTTTGCGTCGCGATATCGGGGTAGGCCCCGCCGAACTGCTGCTCGAAGTTGGGGGCCGCCGCGTCCCCCTTCTGTTGCTCCTCGGTCGTGCTCCACGCGAGCGGCGCGAACTTCTGCTCGCCGGTCACCTTGTCGGTGATGCACGCGGAGGTCGCCAGCAGCGCCACCATCGCGCCGACCGCGGTCGCGGCCTCCGCCCACGGCCTCGCCGTGCCCGGCTGATCCATCACACGAGGCATCGCAGTTCTCCCGTCGTTCTCGAGGCCAGTTGCTTCGAGCCCAGTCGTCGTGGGTTCCGTCGTCATCGGGCCAGTGCTCGTAGGTCCGCTGGTCTTGGTGTCGCGCGTCGAATCGCCGCGGTTGCAGCCGAACCACGATGGCGCCAGCATAAGGGCAGCGCGGAAAGGAGCCGGCGGCCGCAATCACGGGGAACGGGTCGCGGGTCAGGAGGTTGACGGCCATGGCGTTGCAGAGGCCCTTCATCTTCGTCGTTGCCGCATCACTCCCCGCCGTGGTGGATGGATGCGTGACCGATCCGCCGCGGGCGCCCGACGCGCAGCGTGGCGGCACTTCCGGTGCCACCCATTCCGATGCCGCCACCGCCGCGGTCGACCGAGCCACCGCTCCGGAGGTCGATCGGGAGGTCACGGCGCTGCGCGAACAGCAGATCCGTCTCACCGACGAGCTGCGCGGTCTGCGGGCCGAGCTCTCGCAGCTCTCCGCCCTGCTGCGCGCTTTCCTCGATGGAGCGGCGGCCGGCGGTGAGCATGCCACGCCGGTGGCCGCAGCCGTCGACCCGACCGCGCTCCCCAACCCGGAGCCGAACCCGGACTCGCCGGCCGAGCCGACGTCCGCGGCGTCATCGGCATCTCCGACCGCGCTCGACTCACCGAGCTCCCCGGCCGCTCCTGCGCCACCGGCCACTCCGCGCTCTGCCGCGCAGAACTGGGTCGATGTCGCGCGCCGATTGATCGAGGACGAGGACTACGCGACGGCGGTGCGCGTCTTGAACGTCGCCGCCGACGTCGACCCGTCGTGCGACGAGATCTACTTCCAGCGCGGCGTCGCCAAGCACCTGCTCCAGAGTTACGCCGACGCCATCGACGACTTCCAGGGCTCGATACAGCGCGCGACGCGCCAGGACCTCCGTTACATCTGTCTCTACAACCAGGCGTGCGGACTGGCGCGGCTCGGACGGGCCGAGGAGGCGGTCGACAAGCTGGTGCAAAGCGATGCGGCCGGCTTCCGCGACCTCGGCGAGCAGATGAGCACCGATCCCGATCTCGACTCGCTGCGCGATCTCCAGCGCTTCCGTGACTTCGCGATGCGGCTGCGTACGCGGTGATCCGCGCCGAGCGGTTGGCCTTCGCCTATCGGCGCTTCCCGTGGTCGCGGCCGCGCACGGCGTTGCACGACATCTCTTGGACGGCCGCGCGCGGCTCCCTCCAGCTACTGGCCGGAGCCAACGGTGCCGGCAAGAGCACGCTGCTGCGACTGCTCGCCGGCCTCATCGCACCGACCGCGGGCACGCTCGAGATCCTCGGCCTGCCGGCCGGTTCGCGCGAGCTGCTGAACCGGATCGCCTGGCTGCCCGAGGTCGTCGACGCGGCGTGGCGCCTCACGGCCCACCAGATGGTCGAGCTGTCGGCGGCGCTCTATGGATTCGCGGGAGCCGATCGCCGCGCGCGCGTCGAGCAGAGCCTCGCTGACGTCGGCCTCGCTGCGCTCGCCGCACGCTCCTATCGCACGCTCTCGAAAGGAGAGCGGCGGCGTGTCGGCGTGGCGCAGGCGCTGGTCACCGACGCGGAGCTGCTGCTGTTGGATGAGCCGCTCGACGGCGTCGATCCCGAGTCGGCGGAGCGGTTGCTCGGCCACCTTGCGCGGCTGGCGAGCCTTGGCAAGACCGTGGTTGTCTCGTCGCACGTGCTGCTCGATGGCAGCCACGGCGGCGATGTCCTGACTTTGCTCGATGGCGGCCGCATCGCGGCGAGCGGACCGCCAGGCGAGCTGCTGCGCGGCGATACACCCGGAGCGCGCCTCTCCTTCGCGGAGTTGCTGCGCCACACGAGATCGCGGCCGTGACGCGCTCGCCGCCGCGCTCGTCACCGCGCTCGCCGGTTGCGGCGGCCTGGCGACGCGTCTTGGCGCTGGCTGGCGTGACGTGGCGCGACCTCTTCTCGGGACAGGGGCTGCTGCTGGCGTTGCTGCTGATTGCGGGAGCCTTCCTCGCCGACGGCGACTTGCAGGCCACCACGGCCAGCGAAGCCGCAGCGCTGCGGCTCGAGCAACGGATCACCTTGGTCGGGTGGCTGGCGTCCGCGGCGGCGCTGCTCGGTGGCGCGCATGTGCTTGCCGAGGATCGCCGAACGCGGCAGCTCGAGCAGTGGCGCGCGACGCCATTGCGGGTGAGTGAGCTCTTGGTCGGGCGGTGGCTTGGCACCGTCGCGGGCGTCGCTGGCGGTGCGCTGCTGGTGCTGCTCTTCGTGCTTTCCGTCCCGGCCAGCGCGCTGCTCCGCCATCGCGACGAGCTGGCGCCGCGCGCGCGCGTCACCCCGACGCGGGTGTCGGCGACGCTCGCCGACGGCAACCACTTCGACTGCCGCGCGGGCCCGCTGCTGCTCGATGCTGGGACTCGTCTCACGATCACCTTCGCGCCGCTGTCCGCCGCCGCCTCCGATTTCGCCGCGGCAATCCATTCCGACTGGGAGCTGGTGATCCCCCTGCGCGGCGCGCGCGACGATCGAGGTGCCACCTCAGTCGATCTCGCGGTGCTCGTCGATGGCAAGGAGCGATTCGTCGAGCACGGCGGCGCTCCCTACGAGCTGCGCGTGAGTGTGGCGTGCCCCGTCGAATCCCACACGGTCGAGCTGATCACCACCGATCACTCCAGTGTCGTGCGAGTCGAGCTCGACCGCGTCGTGCTGCGCGGACCGCCGGGCTCGTTGCTGCCGAGCGTCGCGCGCGCGGCGGCCGGATTGGTGGTGGAGGTGGCACTCGCGGCGGCGCTCGGCGTGGCGCTCGCGACGGTGCTCGCCGATCTCTATGCGATCGCCGGCGGCGCGACGCTGTTGCTGCTCTGCAACTTGCGCGCGCTCTTCCTCGACGTCGCCCACGCGCTCGACGAGCCGCATGCCCGAGTTGCGCCGGCACTGCGGGCGAGCGGCCAGCTCATCGAGCGCCTGGTCGTCGCGCTGCCCGATCTCACGGAACTGCGCGCTGGCGACCGGCTCGCGCGCGGGCTCGCACCGTGGAGTGGCGCCGATCTTCGCTTCGGTGGCGTCGCGCTCGCGTTCATCGCGGGCTCGTTGGCCGTCGGCGCGCTGCTGCTGCGGCGACGACGCTGGAGTGGGTCGTGAGGGCGCGTCGCTCGCTGCTCGCGCTGGCGGTCGTCGGTCTCGCGTTCGGTGGCGCGCTCGCGCCGCGCAGTGCGACGCTCGGCGCCGTGCCGGGCGCGACCGCGGCATCGCTGCTCGGGCCGCTGCGACCGCTGGTGGCGGCAGTGATCCGTTTGCGCTTCGAGGCGCGCCGCCTCGACGACGAGGTGCTCGGCCAGCTCGACGATGCGTGGCGGGTGCTCGCGCTGGTGCCGGAGAGCGCGCTCGACTTCACGAACTTCGCCGCGTGGTTCCTCTTCGATGCGCCGGCGATCGCCCGCTCGCTTGCCGAGCGCGACGCCTGCGTCGAGGCGGGCTTCCGCCTGCTCGCAGTGGGTCGTCAGCTCCACCCGAGCTGCGGCCGGATCGACTTCGTGGAGGCGACCGCGCTGATCAGCTTTGCGCGTCACGCACCGGAGCGGCTGCGTGGTGCCGCGTTGGCGCCCGGTGAGAGCGGCCGCCGTCGCGCGCTCGAACTCCTGCGTCGCGCGGAGCAGCTCTCCATGGCCGTGCCCGTCGAGCGCGAGCTGGTCCGCGCCGCGCGGGCGTTGGCGGCCGAGGAGGTGCTCGCGAGAGCCGACGCCTCACCGGTCGAAGTCGCGCTTGCCACCACCACGGCGCACGAGCTGCTCGCCGAGCCCGATCTCACCGACCTCATGCGTGCGGCGCTGCAGGCCGCGCTGCACGAGTAGACGCGATCGACGCGAGTAGAGTCGCCCGTTCATGGTTGCAACCTGCATCCTCGGAGTGGTTTGGCCCTGGTCGCTTGGCGCCGTGCTTTGCGGCGCGGCGCTGCTGGCGGCGGCGGCGTTGCTCCATCTCGCGCTCACGTCGCGCGGCGAGGGCGATGCACGCTTGCGCGCGGCGGTCGCCGCCTCGATCGAGCCGGCCCGCGCAGCGGTGGCGGCGTGGCTGCGGTGGCTCTTCGTGGTCGTTTTGGTGGTGGTCATCACCGGGCTGGCTTGCGCCGGCAGCGGTGCGGAGCGGCTCGCGGTCTTCGCGTTTGCCTTCGGGGCGTTCGTCGCGGCGGCTTGCGGCAGGGCGACCCTCCATGTGGTCGCTGTTGCCGAAGGGCGGACCGTCGAGGCGGCCCGCGCGTCGGCCGTCGAGGCGGGCCGGGTCGCGCACGACGCCGAGACCTTGACGAGGCGCCTGTCGTGGGGCGGCGCGCTGCTCGCGGCGGCGCTCGGGTCATGGTGGCTGGACGCGACCGGATCGCTCGCCCTTGCTGCTGGTGCGTTGCTGGCCGCGGGCCTGCTGCGTCTGGCGGGCGGCACGGGCAGCGTCGCCGATGGTGTCGGTACCGCGACCGCGGAGGTGGCGAGCCTCCTCTTTGCACAGGCGTTGTTGATGCGAGCCGCCGCGATTCTCGGCAGCGAGGCGAGTGTCGACGTGAGCTCGCTCGAGCGGTGGCCGCTGATG
>CAYRQC010000041.1:0-8269 GCA_964426265.1 uncultured Phycisphaerales bacterium
AGCCGCGCAAGTCGGTCGCCTCGCGGCACTGCCGCATGGCTTCGTCGAGCGTCAGCCCCTCGGAGAGGATGCGCTCCGCCTCGCTCCACTCCTCGCGCTTGGCGATGATCTCGGCGAGCCGCCGGCGCGTGCGGCCGTCCTTGGGGTTGCCCTTGAGCTGCGCGGTCAGATCCTGCTCCTCGGCGGCGAGATCGTCCGCGGTCTTGTGGATCCGCTGATCCCGTTCGAGGCGCGCCTGCGTCTGCACGTCCTTCACCAGCTCACGGCTCGAGCCGGCGCGCTCGTAGGCACCGCGCTTCAGCGTCACGTCGGCCGCCAGGTTCTTGCGCATCCGATCGGCTTCGGCGTCCTTGGGGTCGGCCTTCAGCGCGCGCTCCAGGCATTCGAGCGCCTGGTCGAGCCGCCCCTTCTGCGCGTGGCCGACCGCCGCCCGCTTCCACGGCTGGGCGAGCTTGCTCTCCGCCTCCCCGAGGCTCTCGAAGACCGCCACGGCGGCGTCGCACAGCCCCGCCGCGAGCAGCGCGTCGCCGAGTTCGAGGTTGGCGTCGGCGTTCAGCGGATCCTGCGCCACGTACTTCTCGAGCGCGCGTGCCTTCCCGCTGCTGCTCTTAGCGAGCCCGCTCACCGCCGCCGAGAGCTTGTGCGGCGAGCCGCCGAGCTTGGCGAGCCACCCCGACCCGCCGCCCTTGCGCTCCGCCTTCTGTCGCAGCGCCGCGCACCAGAGCTTGCGCGCCGCACCGTGATCGGGCTGCAGCGAGATCACCTGGTCGAGCATGCTCACCGCGTAGTCGAAGTTCTTCTTCCGAAGAGCTTCCTCGGCCTTCGCGATGTGGTTGGAAACGTCCATGCCGCCTGTGCCCGCGTGCGGCTCTCGTGGCGAGCCGCGCGCGTGAAAAAAGGGTCGGGGAGCCTAACCGGTCGCGGCGGTCGAGTCCATGCGACGGCACGTCCTCGGGATGGCCTCCACGCAGGTGCGCGAGCGAGAGGTTCCCTGCTCGCCCTGGCCGCCTTCTCCGCTAAACGTAACTGCCATGGCTGCCATGGAAGTCGTCCTCTATCCCGACCCTCGTCTGCTCCGGCGAACCGAACCGCTGCCGGCGCTCGACGGCGATGCGCGCGCCGACCTGCGCGCCGACCTGCGCGCGAAGGTCGCCGAGATGCTGAAGCTGATGTATGCCGACCAGGGCGTCGGGCTCGCGGCGCCGCAGGTCGGGTGGAGCGTCCGGCTCTTCGTGATGAACCCGTCTGGCGACGCGGCCCATCCGGAGCTCGAGCGGGTGATCGTCAACCCGCGCATCGTCAAGAAGGCGGGGCGCGTCCGCGGCGAGGAGGGGTGCCTCTCGTTTCCCGAGATCTACATCGAGGTCGATCGCGCGAAGCACGTCGTGATCCAGTGGACCGACCTCGACGGCCAGCCGCACGAGGAGAGCT
Organism: uncultured Phycisphaerales bacterium; assembly: GCA_964426265.1. Lineage (GTDB taxonomy): Bacteria > Planctomycetota > B15-G4 > B15-G4 > SIAN01 > SIAN01. Next base: position 1,432 of record CAYRQC010000041.1, read on the forward strand.
GGTCCGACTGGCCGGCACGCATCTTCCAGCACGAGTTCGACCACCTCGAGAACGTCCTGCTCGTCCACCGCATGAGCGCCGCCGACCGGATCCAGCACGCCGACGCGCTCGACGAGCTGCGCCGCGACTTCGCGGAGGCGTGACGGCGCTGGAACTCATCGTCGACTACACGATCGGTGCCCCGCTGCCGCGCTGGCACGGCAGTGTCGCCACCATCGGCGTCTTCGACGGCGTCCACCTCGGCCATCGCGCGATCCTCGATCGCACCCTCACTTGGGCCCGCACCGAACGGCGGCCGGCGCTGCTCATCACCTTCTCCGTACACCCCGACCTGATCGTGCACGGCAAAGCACCGGAGCGGCTGCAGTCACTCGACCAACGGCTGCGCGAGATCGAGCGCGCCGGCATCGACGCGGCGCTGGTGCTGCCGTTCGACGCGCGGCTGCGCGAGCTGTCGGCCGAGCAGTTCATGGAGCAGATCCTGGTCGGCAGCCTCGAGCTGCGCGGGCTCGTGCTCGGCCACGACACGGCGGTCGGCAAGGACCGGCGCGGCGATGCGCGGCTGCTCCGACAACTCGGCGCACCGCGCGGCCTGGAGGTGCAATCGGTCGGCGAGATCGCGATCGACGGCGAGATCGTCTCGAGCACGCGCATCCGCGACGCACTGCGGCGGGGCGATCTCGATTCCGCGAGCCGGCTGCTCGGCCGCGCACCGTCGCTGCTCGGCACCGTCGTCGCGGGCGACGGGCGCGGCCGCACACTTGGCTTCCCGACGGCGAACCTCGACATCGACAGCGCCTGTCCGCCGAGCGACGGGGTCTACGCGGTACTCGCACTCGACGGCGAGCAGCGCCACGGCGGCCTCTGCAACATCGGCCGGCGCCCCACCTTCACCAACTCCGACCGCCGCGTCGTCGAGGTCCACTTGCTCGGATTCAACGGCGATCTCTACGGCCGGACGCTCGAGATCGTCTTCCTCGAACGGCTGCGCGATGAACGACGATTCGCCGGCCCGGCCGACCTGATTGCACAGATCGAGGCCGATCGAACCGCCGCCGATGAGCTGCTGCGCCGCATGCGCCAGTGACGTTGACGGTCGACGAGAGCCCCCCTACCATCCTCGCCCTCTTCTTTCGGGAAGAGGTGGGTAGTTAGCTCAGCTGGTAGAGCATGGCACTGAAAATGCCAGGGTCGTTGGTTCAAGTCCGACACTACCCACCATTTTAGGCCCTCACTGAAGCCCTCACCGAAGCCCTCACCACAGTGGCGACCGAGCGCCAGTCGGGCGAGCCGCTGATGAACCACCCACCAGCGATGGAGCGGGGCGTGGAGCCGCGTGCAACGATGAGCGCGCCTCCCGATGTCGCCGCGGCTCCCGACGGGCCGACCCTGACGCCGGGCCAGAAGGCGCTCGTCCATCTGCCGAGCGAAGGGCAGTTCCTGGTGCGGGGTGCGGCGGGGAGTGGCAAGACGACCGTCGCGCTTGCGCGCGCGATGCACCTCGCGCGGCAGCCTCTCTTGCATGGTGCCGCACGCGTGCTCCTCGTCGCGCGCGCGCCGTCCGCCGCAGCCGCGCTCTCCCGTCGGCGGAATGCGCTGGCGAGCGACCTCGCGGGGCAGCTCGACGTCGACACCGTGCCCCATTGGTGCCGCCGATTCCTGGCGAGCGGCCCGGAGCTGGCGATCGCGTCGGACACGCCATTGCTGCGCCAATCGGAGTTCGAACGGTTGGTCGCCACTGCGCTGCAGCTCGTCCGGCGGACCAGCAGACGCACGGTGCTGCGACGGCCGCTCGCCTTCTTCACGACCGAGCTGCAGACGATGCTGCTCGGGCTTGGCATCGAGACCTTCGAGGACTACCGCCCCGTCGCGCGGCAAGGGCGCGCAAGTGGGCTCGACCACGGCTCACGACGCGCCGTCTTCGCGCTGTTCACGGAGGTGCACTCGCTCGCGGAACAGCTCGGCCGCCGGCTGCCGCTCGCGCTCGCGCCACCCGCGCTGCGGCAGCTCGCCGGGACGCGGCCGCCGCCGTTCAACCATGTGGTCGTCGATGACGCCCATCTGCTGGCGCCGATCGAGCTCAAGCTCGTGCGCGCGCTCGCCACGGGTGGCAGCCTCACACTTTTCGCGGCGCTCGAGCAGCGCTTCGAACCGCTCGCCTCCAACTTGACCGAGCTCGGGCTCGGTCGCCTCGATCGCACCGACGTGCTGCCGACTGGACTGCGCAGCCCGACACCGATCTACAAGACGGCGCTCGCGATCCTGAAGCGCCGCGGCGGCGCTCCGGCCGCCGACAGCTCGATGATCCTGCCGGGCTCGATCGACGGACCGCGGCCGCGCTTGCTGCTCGCCAAGGACTGGCGCGGCGAGCTCGCTGCACTGATCGACGAGCTGACGCGCTTGCGCGCTGACGGGCGGCCGCTGCGCGATATCGCCGTGATCGGCGCGGGCGACGCCGATCTCGAGCTGGTCGGCGTCGTGTTGGCACGCGCCGGGATCGCGGCCAAGCTGCTATCCGACGATGACGCCGGATCCAACGGTGTCGAGTCCGGCATCAACCAGGCCGACGACCGCGTCACGCTCTGCTCACTCGCCGTGGCGCAGGGCCGCGAGTTCCCGATCGTCCACCTGCTCGACGTCAATCGGGGCGCGTTCCCGCGCCTGAAGGGCGATCTCGCGATGCACGAGCGAGCCGACGCCGAGCGGTCGGCCGCCCGCGCGCTCCATCTCGCCCTCACACGCGCGACCGAACAAGTGACGCTGTTCGCGAGCGAGGCGACGCTTTCGCCGCTCGTGCCGAAGAAATGGTGCACGATCGTTCGGGTCTGATCGGGACATCCGTTCGGGGGATCGGGAGAGCCGACGATCTCCAGACGAAGTCGGCCCGCAGAACCGGGGCAACGCGCGTGTTGTGGCAGCCCGCCGAAGCGTCATGCTCTTCGGCTCGTCGTGCGGAGTTCATCCGATGCACTTCGACTGGATCGTCGTTCGAATCCTCGTCAGCGCGGTTACGTGGTCGGCGCTGACCGCGATCCAGGAACGGGCAACGCAACCCGACTCGCTGCGAGTCGGCGAACTCCTCAGTGGCGAGATTTGCACCGACACTCCCGTCGCCCACTCGCCGCGGCTCGACGAGAGCCACGCCAAGGTGCACCCGAACCACCCGGTCGCTCCCACTCACGGCGTCAGCTTCCGTGCCACTCTCCCCGCCGGCACGACCACCCTCGATCTGCGCTCCTACGCGTTCGACGCCTATCTCGTCGTGCGCAATGCGCAAGGCGTCGTCGTGGCCGAGAACGACGATGGGCTCTTCGAAGCACACGCACGCGTCGTACTGAGCATTGCTGCCGACACAGCCGTCGAGATCGTCGCATGCGCGCTGCGCGGCGGGCACGGGCCCTTCGAGCTCTGCGTCTCGGCCGGAGTCCCCGCGATCGTCGCGTCGCGAGAGCGCAAGAGGGCGGAGATCGAGGAGGCACGCCAGGACGCCCGCAACATCGAGGAATGGATGGGCGCCGACCACCCGACCACGGCGACTTTCCTCGACCAGCTCGGCTGGCTGCTCGAGAACGAAGGCAACTACGAGGAGGCGCGGCCGCTTTTCGAGCGCGCCCTCGCGATCCGGGAGAAGGCGTACGGGCCCGAGCACCTCAACACGGCGGCGAGCCTGAACAGCCTCGCGGCGCTCCTCTGCGCGAAGGGGAAGTACGCGGAGGCTCGGCCGCTGTACGAGCGAGCGCTCGCGATCAAGGAGAAGGCTCTCGGTCCCGACGACCCGAGCACGGCGTGCAGCCTCCTCAACTTGGCTCAACTGCTCGAAGCACAAGGCGAGCACGAGGAGGCGCGCGAGCTCGATGAGCGAACCGTCGCGATCCTCGAGAAGGCGCTCGGCGCCGACCACCCCGCCACGGCGGCAGCTTTCAGCAACCTCGCCGCGCTGCTCCACGCCGAAGGTGAACACGAGGAGGGGCGAGCACTCCTCGAACGAGCGCTCGCGATCTTCGAGAGAAAGTGCGGCCACGACAGTCCGGGAACGGCGGCGCGCCTCGTGAACCTTGCGGCGCTGCTCGCGGCCGAAGGCAACTACGATGAGGCGCGACCGCTCCTCGAGCGGGCACTCGCGATCTTCGAGACGACGCTCGGTCGCGAGCACCCGGACACGCTCTCCACCGAGGCACGGCTGGCGGAGCTGGCGCTCGATCAGGACCGCCTCGATGACGCGCGCGAGCACGCGGCGAAGCGCCTCGCGGGGGAGCGCGCTCATGCGCTGGCGCAGGCGAGCCTGGCATCCGAGAGCGATGCGCGGGGGTTCCTGACGCGTCAGCAGGAGGCGCTCGCGCTCGTGCTCCAAACCACGCCGGCCGGCGAGCGGTCGTCGGACGCGCTCTACGCCGACGTGATGCTCACGAAGGGGGCGACGTTCCGGCTGGCGAGCCTGCGGCGACACGCCCTCGAGGCGCAGCTCGATCCGGAGCTGCGCGCAACGCTCGAACGGCTGCAATCGGTGCGAGCCGCGCTGTCGAACCTCCTGTCGTCCACCACGCCGCAGGATCGCTCGGAGCAGGAATGGGAGATCGAACGACTGCGAAAGGAGCGAGAGGAGCTGGAGACGCGCCTGGCGCGCGCGGTCCACTCGCAGCCGAGCCCTGCGCGAGTGACGCCGGTGACCCCGGCAGCCGTTCGCGCCGCGCTGCCGCAGGACGCCGTGCTGCTCGAGCTCGTCGAGCACCGCGTCTACGAGCCGGCGCGCTGGCAAGATCGTGAGCTCCTGTGCGCGGGCAGGTGGGGCGGCTCGCGTTTCTCCGCATGGATCTCACGCGCCGACCTTGCAGTGCCGACCTGGATCGACCTCGGGCCGAGTGACGCGATCGAGATCGCCGTGACCCGGTATCTCGAGTCGCTCGTCGGCGTCCGCGGCGCGAGCGCGCTCGCCACGATCCGCGCGGACGAGTCGCGCGCGCCAACGATCGCGGAGCTCGCGATGAGTGTGCGCGAGCTCGTGTGGGATCCAGTCGCCGCGCAGATCGGCAACGCCAGGCGCGTGCTCCTCTGCGCCGACGGCGTGCTGGCCACGCTGCCGTTCGGCGTGCTCGTCGACCGGTCCGGGCAGCACCTGATCGAGCGGCACTCCTTCTCGCAGATCGAGGACGCCGCGTCTCTCGCGCGACCGCTGGAGGCTGCTCCCGCGATCGCTCCGACCCGATCGGCCGCCCCCTCGCTCCTCGTCGCGGGCGCGATCGACTACGAGACAGCCGCCGTGCTCGACCGCGATCTCGTCGCCTCGCCGGAGCGTCGCGGCAGCTTCACCTTCACGTGGGACCCTCTCTCATTGACCGGCAGCGAGGCGGACGGAGTCGCGGCACGCCATCAGCGGCGGTTCGCGTCGGCGCCGTGCCTGCTGCTGCTCGGATCGGCGCCGTCTGAAGAACGGCTGAAGCACGAGCTGCCGAACTACGACGTACTGCACCTCGCGACCCACGGCTACTTCCTCGTCGATGAGCTCGAGTCGATCAGCGCTGCCTGTCCCGAGGACGGCGAGCGCACCCTTGTCGACACTCCCGAACGGCGCCTCCTCGCCGGCTATTGGCCCGAGTCGCTGTGTGGGATCGTCTGCGCTGGCGCCAACCACCCGCAACCCGATCGTGACAACGGCCTGCTGACCGGCGACGAGGTCGGCAGCCTGGACCTGTCGGCGTGCAATCTCGTGGTCTTGTCCGCCTGCGAGACTGCGCTCGGCAAGCGGCACGCGAGCGAGGGCCTGCTGTCACTCACGCGCTCCTTCCGGACCGCCGGCGCGCGCACGGTGATCAGCTCGCTCTGGCAGGTGCGCGACGACTCGACGCGAGAGCTGATGCTCGACTTCTACGACCGCCTCTGGAACCGGAACGAGAGCAAGCTCGACGCACTGCGGGACGCGCAGCTCAGCATGCTGAAGCGAAATCGCGAGAAGCTCGGTGACACGAAGCCGGCGATGTGGGGCGCCTTCGTGCTGACGGGAGAGGCCGAGTAGGCGGGTCGCGAGCGACGTTGCGCTCACTCCTCCTTCGGTGTGATGCGCGCGCCGGCCGGCACGAGAATCGGGACGTCGACCGCGTCCGACGCGGCGGCATCGGGTGTCCAGGTCATCGCGCGGTGCCACCTCTCCGCGAGCTCGACGCCACCCATCGCTTCGACCGTGAAGCCGCGTTCGACCGCCTCGGATGGGCGCTCCTCGAGCTCGCAACGGATGCGGATCGGGACGCCCGCCGGCTCGCGCGTCACCTCGACGACGCCGGCGATGACGCCGCGAATGGTGCCGCGGAGAAGGTAGAGCCAACGCCCCGGCGCGATCGCCAACGGTTGAGCCGGCTTGCCGGCGACCAGCTCGACCTGCGCGGAATCGGTATCGAGCAGGCGATTCTCTTCGTCGAGCCGGACCAGCAGGAGCATCGCCTCCTTCGGCAGCTCGCCCATCGAGAGCGAGAGCTCCACCGTGCGCGCGTCGTCCGCCGCGAGGTCGAGCTCGACGACCGGCTGGGTCGCGGGATCGACGACGCGCGTGGTGCTCTGTCTCGAGTCCGAATGGACGTCGGGCTCATAGCTCACGGAAACGCGCGACGGAGCGTCGAGGATCACGCGCCGCTCGAGTGTGCCGCCGTGGATCGGGATCGCGACACCGAGCGGCGTCACCGCGCCTGGATCGTCGATCGAGAGGCTGACGAAGCCGCTCGCAGGGCAGCGCACGAAGCGCAGCACAACCTCCGTTCCACGCCGCGGCACGAGCTCGACCGGTCCGATGTCCTCGTCCTTCACGTCGAGGCGAGCGACCTCGGAGATGCGCTGCCGCTCGCGCTCGGCC
>CAYRQC010000042.1:0-3163 GCA_964426265.1 uncultured Phycisphaerales bacterium
CCCCGAACCGGTACGCGGAACGGCACCAGACGGCGACGACCAGTAAGAGCCGCCGCGCAAGACGCGGGCGGAGCCGCTCTTCGGCCCGCGCGGATTGCGTGTTTCCGATGGGTCGTAGTGGTCCGCGTAGTAATCCTCGCACCACTCCCAGACGTTTCCATGCATGTCGTGGAGGCCGAACTCGTTTGGCTTCTTCCGACCCACGGGACGCAGCACGTTCCCGGAGTTCTCGTCGAACCAAGCGTACTCCCCGAGCTTCGTTGCATCGTCGCCGAAGCAGTACGCCCCAGGACTTCCAGCACGACACGCGTACTCCCACTGCGCCTCGGTGGGCAATGAGACGCTGGCCCATTTGCAGTAACCCTGAGCGTCCTCCCACGACACGCCCACGACCGGTTGCTCCGGCTGGTTGAACTTCGAGTCCTTCCAATACATCGGTACCTCGGCCTTTGACGTCGCCTCGAGATATCGCCCATAGTCGCGGTTCGTGATGACGTACTTCGAGATGCTGAACGGCGAGAGCGTGACCCGGCGGACCGGCCGCTCGTTCGGATGTCCGTCCTTCGAGCCCATGTCGAACTCGCCACCCGGCAAGGCGACGAGCGTCACGCCGCTTCGTTCGTGCACGAACACCTCGCGCGCCGCCGGCGGGCGACGGAGCTTCGTGCGTTCGGGAGCGGCGGCGTGGGCCACCACCTCGTCGGCGAGTGCGACGACCTCGAAATCGCGGCTCTCTCGCAGCTTCTCGGCGGCGTGAAGGATGGCCGGATCCTTCCGTTGCAGCACGCTGCGCAAGAGGACGCGGGCAACCGGATTCTCGCGCCCCTTGTCCGCGGCTGCCGCGGAGAGTGCTTCCGCGAATACCTCGACCGGGAAGCGGAGCGCCTCGTCGAGCAGGAGCGAGAGCATCTCCTCATGCTTGACCAGCTCTTTCCCCAAGGCGAGCACGCAGCGGAAGTAGTCGCGCGTGAACGATTCGCTCGCCTGCCCGAGCGCCAGGAGCGCGACCTCCTTCCACCATCCCTGCTTGAAGTGGCTTGCAAGCTCGCTCGCCTGGTCGTGATTGCGGGCGAACGAAGCTGCCAGGTATTCCTGGAAGCTGAGGTGCAGGAAGGCGAACCGGCCAGGCGACGCCCGGACGAGCAGACCGGCCTCGTCGCAGATTCGGTTCAGCAGCTCCTTCGCCGAGACCTTGCTTGCGGACGACGCGGCGAGGGCGGTGAGCTCCTTCTCCGCGGCGCCGATCAGCGCGCCGACCTCTCCTTCCGTGCGCCCCTCGTCCTGGTGCAGCAGCCAGGCCGCCCCTTCGAGCGCCGCGCGCGCGGCGCTCGTCTCGAGGCTCGGCAGGCTCTGCTCGCGCCGCCACGCCGCACGCCAATGGTCGAGGAGCACCTGGATGCAGCGTTCGTAGAGCTCGGCGCGCCTCCGTGGCAGCTCGAGGTCTTTCCGGTAGAGGACGCAGATCACCGTGAGCAGCAGCGGTGTCGCCGCGATCGTCGCGAGCCGTTGTTGCCGGAAGTCGGGACCGCGGAGGATCTCGATCAACGCCGCGCTGCGCTCGAGCGCGATCCGCTGCGCCTCATCGACGAAACCCCGCACCCGGGGCTCGACGGTCGCGAACCAACGCGAGACGAACTCGCGCTGCTGCTCGTCGGAAAGGGGCTCGACGTGGAACTCGGTGCAGGCACCGGCTTCGAGCGTCGTGCCGGAGACGAATCCCGAGTAGCGGCTCGTGAGCAGGAGATGGTCGTCGGGGCGTGTCGCCAGCACCTTGCCGATCCAGCCGGCGACCGTGCTGCGGGTCGTCTCGTTCGACACCTCATCGAGGCCGTCGAGGATCCAGACCAGCGGGCCGCGGTCGGCGAGGAGCTGCCCGAGGTCGGAGCGGCTGCCGAGCTCGGCGCGATCGACCTCCATTCGCAGGAATCCAAGAAGCCCTTCGGCAAGGTGCCTCTCCTCGACTCGCCGCAGCCGCAGGAGGACCGGAACCGCGTTGGCAGGAAGCCCGAGCGACTCCGGCCCGAGCTGCGGATTCGCGCATTCCCAGGCCAGCCGCTGCGCGATCGTCGACTTCCCCGATCCGGGGTTGCCGAGCACCACCGCGACGCGTGTCCGGAACGCCGCAGCGCGCCGGAAGAGGTCCCGGACTTCGATGTCTTGGACGTGCTCCGCACCGCGCAACTGTTGGTCGTCGAAATGGCCGACCGGGCCATGCTGCTCGAATGACCGGGCGAGCATCAGCCGCAGCGGGACGTAGGCCTCGTCGACCGGCAACGTCACGGTGAACTGCTCGCCGAACCCGAGGAGCTTGAGCTCGCGCAGCGATCGCTCGACCTGTTCGAGGTAGATGGCGACGGCGTCGTGGGAGGCGCCGGTGCGGCGGGCTTGCGGCGAAGGCGCGAGGGCAGTGGACTCCCACTCTCGCCGAAGCTCGGCCAGGCTCTGGATCGTCACGGTTTCCAGTGATCCGGGATCGGTGAAGCGCGGTCGGATGGACCCACTCAGCAGCTTCTTGAAGCGTTCGAGAGGCCGTCCGACCTCCGGTCGAGTCATCACCTCGAGCTGATCCGGGGGCCAAGGGTGTCTTGGATCGACGAGGAACGGCAGCACGCGGATGCCGGCGCGCATCGCCGCATCGACCTCGAGCCAGGTGATGCTCCGGTCCCCGCTCCCGCCCTCCTTTTCCGTCGGAATCCATCCGTAGCGATGCGCCACGAGGACGATCAGCGCGTCGCACTGCCGCACTCGATCGAGGCACTCCTTCACCGACGGCTGCCCGCTCGCCGCCCAGTCACGGTGATCGTCCACGGCCCATTGGAGCTTGCGGATCGCTCGCACGACCGCATCGGCATGGGGGATGAGGTCCTCCGCCGTGTACGAGAGGAAGATCCGGCGAGGCGGCGGCGGACGAGACTTTTGGTCACGCGATCGAGTCATGGGGAGCCACTCAGCAACTTGCGCAGAAAGGGTCCGAGGTCAGTCGGCGTTCGGCCATGGAAGTGCACCCGGATACGGAGATCCAGCTCCTCTGCGTGCAGCACGTCGGCCTCTCTCTCGTGCGCAATGTGGAAATGGTGCCGAGTGGTCGCGGCGATGGAGAACGCGGCGACGCGCATCATTGCGGCCACGGCGCAGAACTGCCACGGCGCCAAGTGTCGCCGGG
>CAYRQC010000043.1:0-10799 GCA_964426265.1 uncultured Phycisphaerales bacterium
GTAGTTGCCGCGTCATGTAGCGCGCCGGCCGACGTTGATGCAACGCACTCCATTGGCGATCCTACCTAGCTGTCGACCTGCGCGACGGGAGCGACATGAGCGTCGTCGCTAACACCCGCGTGAGTGTGGTCGTGAGCGCAGCCGTCAGCGCTGCGCAATCGCGTGATACTTGCCGGGAAGCAAGCCGTTGCGCTCCTCCACGCTGCCATCGGGCCAACGGATCGTGATGGCGACCGGATCGCGTCGATCGCCCAGGCCAAAGAGCAGTCGAGTGTCGTTCCAGGCGACGTACGACCCGCTGCCGCGTACCTCGTCGAGTTGGCGGAGGTCGCCGCTCGTGCAGGTGACCCGCGCACCGATCGCGCGCGTGTTCGCACCCTTGGCGTGCAGCTCGAGACCGATCCACTGCGGACCCGAGCCGTCCCAGATCGCGCTGTTCTCCAGCAGCTCCGGCCGCTCCTGCCAATGGGTGACGACGAGGTCGACGTCGCCATCGTTGTCGAGATCACCCGCGGCGAGCCCGCGCCCGACGTGGCGCTCCTCGAAGTAGGGCCCGCCGCGCTCGCTGATCAAGGTGAACTTGCCGCGCCCGCGGTTCTCGTAGAGCTGCGCCTGCTGGGCGAACGTCTGGTGCGGGTCGAGCCGTTCGATCGTGTCGAGCACGTGGCCGTTCACGAGCGCCAGGTCGACGTCGCCGTCGAGGTCGGCATCGAAGAGCTTCGCACCGAAGCCCACCCACATCAGTGACTCGCGGCCGAGCCCGGCGATGTCGGTGTCGTCGTTGAAGTAGGGGCCGTCGTTCACCCAGAGGGTGTTGGTCTCCTTGGCCATGTTGGCGGAGAAGAGATCGAAGTCGCCGTCGCCGTCGACGTCACCGACATCGGAGCCCATGCACGACTCGGACTTCCCTTCGCCATCGCGCGCCACGCCGAGCTCCTCACCGACCTCACGCAACTGGATCGGACCACCCGCGGCCGAGTCGTTGCGCCAGAGGAAGTTCGGGACGTGGTCGTTCGCCACGAAGAGGTCGACATCGCCGTCGCCGTCGTAGTCGAAGGGCACGATCGCCAGCGCCTTGCCGGTCGCGCCGCCGGCCCCCGCTTGCTCGGTCACGTCGGTGAAGTGGACGTCGCGATCGCGGCCGCCGTCGTTGCGGAAGAGGTCGTCGCGCGCGCCGGGGAAGCTGTCGGGGTGGCAGTAGACGCGGGCCAGCTCGCCGCCCTCCGGATTGCCACACGGGGCGACCGTCGCGACGTCATAGACGACGTAGTTGCCGACATAGACGTCGAGATCACCATCGCGATCGAGGTCGACGAACGACGCGACCATCGACCAGCTCCGCGAGCCGAGGCCGCTGCTCTCCGTCACGTCGAGGAAGTGACCGTGGCCGTCGTTGACGAGGAGCGTGTTGCGGCCGTAGTTGCAGAGGTAGAGGTCGAGATCGCCGTCGCCGTCGATGTCGGGGCAGGCGGCGCTGAACGAGTAGCCCGCCTCGCTCGCCCCCGTCTCGGTCGTGACGTCACTGAAGCGGAGATCGCCGTCATTGCGATAGAGCCGATCTTGCAGCGGCGCACCCGACCGGCCGGGGAGCAGCGCCCCCTGCGCGAACCAGACATCGAGGTCACCGTCGCCGTCGTAGTCGAAGAGCGAGACGCCCCCCACCATGATCTCGGGGAAGAACTTCTGCCCGTTGCCGCCGTGGTCGAGCACGAAGTCGAGGCCACTCGCCACTCCGCGCTGCACGAAGCGCGCGGCCGGCCGGGACGGGGGCGGATCGCCGCAGCCCGGAAGCGCCGCCAAGCCGATCGCCGCGCAGAGGAGCGCCGCGAACCTAGCGCCCCCCATCGGCCGCCCCGGAGATCTCGCGCAGCAGATCGTCATACATCAGCTGCTTCACGCGACCGGTCGCGAGCATCCGATCAGCGGCCATCCGTGCCGCGACCGCGTCGCCCTGTTGCACCCGCAGCTTGGCGAGCAGGAACCACGCCTCCGCGTCCGCGGAATCGGCGGCGACCAGGGCATCGAGCTCGGTCTGCGCCTCGACCAGTTGCCGGCCGCTCAGTAGCTCGCGCACCAGCAAATGACGGGCGCGCCGGAACTCGGGGAACGCGGCCACCAGCTCCCGCCGCAGCTCGATGCGCCGCGTCCAGTCGGTCTTGAACGCCTCCGATGCATCCTCCTCGAACGGCTGTAGCGCCCGATGGATCCGCGTCTGTCGGGCCGCGTCGTCGGGCCGCTCGAGCCGCCGCAGCACGCGCGCGTAGGCGAAGTGGAGCGACGCCTCGTCCGGTCGCATCGAGATCGCCACCTCGAGATCGGCGGCGGCCTCCGCCGGCCGGTCGAGTCGCTCGAGGATCTCGGCGCGCAGGGCGCGGCTCGCGCGATCGTTCGCCCGCAACTGCAACGCCCGCTCGCTCGCCAGCAACGCCGGTTCGAAGCGGCCGGCGCGCAGGTGCAACTGCGCGAGGGCACGCTGGACCGAGGCGCGCTGGTCGTCGTCGAGCTTGACCCGTGCGGAGCCGTCATCCTCGACGATCACCTGGAGCAGTTGCTCGGCCGCGAGATCATCGGCGAGCTCGACGCGCGCGAGCGCCTCGCCGACGCGTGCCGTGCCATTCGCCGGATCGACCAGCAAGGCGGTGCGAAAGGCCGCGAGCGCGTGGAGCGGATCGTAGGCGAAGCTCTTCGCGAGACCGACCGCGCCGCGCAGCAACAACGCCTCGAGGTTCGCCGGGTCGAGCGCCAGCGCCTCCAGCAGCCGTTGCTTCACCTGCTCCGGATGGCCGAGGGACCACTCACGGCGCGCCTCCTCGACCTTGACCGCCGCCGCCACGCCGTCGCCTGGAGCCGGCGGCGTGATCGGGAGATCGAGCCGCGATCGATCCCCGTCGGCGAGGCGCGTGCTGCTCCCCGAACCGTCCGCGGCCAGGTCGCCCGCATCGCCACAGGCGCTCACGCCGAAGCAGAACGCCAGCGCAACGGCGCACGTTCGCCGATTCACCGCATCACCGGTTCACTCTGCCTGCGGCGCCGCCGCCAACAGCGCCGGGACGATCGGATCGGCCGGCACGATCAGGTCGTCGCGATCGACCAGCACCCGCATCCGCCCTTGGAAGTCGATGTTCCACCGCACCTGCCATCCCATCGTCGCCACGATCTCGCCGGTGTCGTCGCGGCGCAGCGCAGTCCGGTACTCCGTGATGAGTACATGGTCCCACAGACCACGGAACGAAGCGGCACGCGTGTCGACCTTCGGGATGCACAGCTCGGAGACGACATGGGTCTTCGTGTCGACCTCGTCGCTGATCGGCACCAGCCCGCCATCGGCAGTCGCCGGGTCGAGCTGCCACGGCGTCGACTCGACGACCAGGCCACCGCGCTCGATCCGTCGGCGCACCACCTGGACGAACGAGAGCGGCATCGTGCTGCGCTGGAGTGGGCCGGCGACCAACGGCGCCGGAGCCACGGTCCCGCCGGCCGCCAGCAGCCGCCGCTCCTCGGCGATCCCTTTCATGACGCGCTTCGATTCGAGCGGATCCTCCTTCGAGCGCGCCAGCACCACGACGATCGCCTGCCCCTCCTGCTCGGCGGCGAACAGACCGGGCGTCGGCGCCGACTTGTAGAGCGAGAGGACGCCCACGTCGGGGATCTCGTAGCGGATCGCCCGATCGAGCACGATGTCGTCGTGCAGCCGCGCCGCCGACGATTGCTCGAAGCCGTCGACGTCGGCGTCGCGCGCGAGCTGGATCAACGCCTGGTCGACCTTCTCGTCGAGCTCGATGTAGCCGCTGCGGGTGCCGAGCGTGTCGCCGCCTTCGCGGCGGCCGGCCCCGGCGGCGATCTCCCAAAGCGCCCCTTCGTAGTGGTCGACCAACGCCCGCAGCTGCTGCCCGGTGGCGTTCGCCCGCTCCTGGAGCAGCGCCAGCCGTTGCTCCCGGAGGTGGTCACCGAAGGTCGCGAGCGATGATTCCGAGGAGGCGATGCGGAAGGTCCGCGGTGCCGGCCCGGCGGCCGTCTCGTACCCCGCCGTCAGTCGCTCGACGTCGTGCCGCGCATCCTCGAGAACGACGTGGATGGCGCGCTCGGCACCGAGCAGCATGATCCGCTTGCGCTCGGTGCTGCTGCGCGCGTGCTGACCGCCATCGGTCGGATCGCTGGCGCAGGCCGCGAGCAGCGCCAGCCCCGCCGACGCCATCCATCGCGTGGATCGCCCCGCACTCGTTCGCTCACTCACTCGCTGGCTCATGGCCGCTCCGCACCATTCATCCGCCGCTCGCGACGGCGTCGCGTGCCTTGCGGGCGCGCGGCGCGGCGAAGGCGAGCTGCAGGATCTCGGGATAGGTCCGCACGTAGTGGAACTCGAGGCCGCGGGTGAGCTGCGGCCGGATCTCGTCGACATCCTTCTGGTTGTCGGCCGGCAGCACGATCTCGCGCAACCCCGCCCGCCGACCGGCTAGCACCTTGTCGCGGATGCCGCCGACCGGCAGCACTTGACCGGTGAGGGTGATCTCGCCCGTCATCGCCAGCTCGGGCCGCACTGGCCGGCCGGTCAACATCGAGATGATCGCCGTCGCGAGCGTGACGCCGGCGGAAGGGCCATCCTTGCGAACGGCGCCGGCGGGAACGTGGAGGTGGAGGCCGTACTCCTTGCTGAGCGTGCGCTCGAGGTGGAGCTCCGCAGGGTGCGCCAGCACGTAGGAGACGGCGATCCGTGCCGACTCCTGCATCACGTCGCCCAGCATTCCGGTGATCTCGAGCCCCTTGCGTGCATCGGGAATCGCCATCGCCTGGATCTCGAGCACTTCGCCGCCGACCGGTGTCCACGCCAGCCCGATCGCCACTCCCGGCGGCCGTCCTCGGGCGAGCCGGTCCTTGGGGTGACGGGGCGGCCCGAGATACTTCGTCAGCTCTTCGACGTCGATGGTCACGCCTCGTTGCGACGACTTCGGGCTCCCCTTCTTCCCGTTCTTCGCGTTCTTCGCGTCCTTCGCTTGGTCGGCCGCCGCTTCGCCGAGCTCGCGCACCACCTTCCGGCAGATACGCGCCAGCCGCTTGTCGAGCGCGCGCACGCCCGCCTCGCGCGTGTGCTCCTGCACGATCGTCGTGAGTGCGCGGCGGGAGATCTTGAGTTCCTTGGCGCTGAGGCCGTGGTCGCGTCGCTGCTTCTGCAACAGGAAGCCGGCGGCGATCGCCACCTTCTCTTCGGTGATGTAGCCCGACAATTCGATGACGTCGAGCCGGTCGCGCAACGCGGCCGGCACCTGGTCGAGATCGTTGGCCGTGCCGATGAAAAAGACCTTCGAGAGGTCGAGCGCCACCTCGAGATAGTGGTCGGAGAAGTTCGAGTTCTGCTCGGGATCGAGCGCCTCCAGCAGCGCGGAGCCGGGGTCGCCGCGGAAGTCGGCGCCGAGCTTGTCGAGCTCGTCCAGCATGAAGACCGGGTTCATCGACGCCGCGCTCTTCATGCCACGCACGATGCGCCCTGGCTGTGCGCCGACGTAGGTCCGGCGGTGGCCGCGGATCTCCGCCTCGTCGCGCACGCCACCGAGCGAGACACGCACGAAGCGGCGATCGAGCGCGGCGGCGATCGACCGCCCGAGCGACGTCTTGCCGACGCCCGGCGGTCCGAGCAGGCAGAGGATCTGTCCCTTGTGTTGCGGCACGCGGGCGCGCACCGCGAGGAACTCGAGAATGCGGTCCTTGATCTCGTCCAACCCGAAGTGGTCGCGATCGAGGACTCGGCGCGCCGCGATCAGGTCGAGCGTGTCGGTCGTCTCCTTGCCGAACGGCATCGCGAACAGCCAGTCGAGGTAGCCGCGCAGCACCGCCGCCTCGGGGCTGTCGGATGAGAGCGAGGCGAGCCGTCGCAGATCTTCCTGCGCCCGCTCCTTGGCCGCGGGCGGCAACGGGAGCGCCTCCATCCGCTTGCGGAAGTCCTCCACCTCGACTCCGCGTTCGTCCTGATCCTCGCCGAGCTCCTTGCGGATCGCCTTCATCTGCTCGCGCAGGAAGAACTCCTGCTGGCGCTTCTCGATCTTCTTGCGGATCTCCTCCTGGAGCCGGTTGCCGAGCGTCAGGATCTGCAGCTCGCGCGTCAGCTCCTCGGCGACCCGCAGCAGTCGCTTCTGGACGTCGAACTCGCCGAGCAGCTCGGCGCGCACGTCGTGCTGCTTGATGATGTAGGTCGCGGCGAAGTCGGCGAGCGCGCCCTTGCGCTCGATGTTGAGGACGGCAACCCCCATCTCCTGGGCGTTGTCGCCGCCTCCCGGCACGTTCTCGACCACCTGTTTCAGCAGGCCACGGACATTGCGCGCGACCGCCTCCGCCTCGTCCCCGCGCGCCGGGGTCTCGTCGGGGTAGGAGACCTTCGCGATCAAGTAGGGCTCGGTTCTGAGGTAGCGCTCGAGCTTGAACCGGCGGACCCCCTGCACCAGCAACGTCCGCGTCCCATCGGGCATCTGCAACGAGCGCAGGATGCGCACCAGGCAACCGACCGTGCGCAGCTTGTCGGGCTCGCCGGAATCTCCGGGCGAGTCGCCGTTCACGAGCACCCCGATCCCGAGGAACTCCGACTGGCTCGCCGCCTGAACGACCGTCCGCTCGGCCCACGGCGCGCGCAGCACGATCGGTACGGTGAGGTCAGGGAAGACGACGACTCCCTGGACGGCAACCAAGAAGAGGTTGGGCGGAAAGCGGTCGCCGCGCCGGATCATGTCACCGAGCGGCGCCACTGCCTCGCTCGCGTCCGTCCGCACGCCGGCTTCGCTTTCGTCGACGATCTCGACCGGCTTCTGGGGTCGGTTGCGCGGGTCGTCGGGCTCGTCGATCACGTCCGCACACCTCCGCTCCCCGTGGCCGCACACCCGTGCGGCACCTTGGACGAAAAGTGGGCGGGATCATAGGTCGATGCGTCCGAAATGCCGCGCGGCACCCAGGTTGCGACGTTTGGGAAGCCGCGGTAGGTTCGGCCCGTCCATAGATGGGAAGGATGTTCAAATCGCCATGAATCACCTTGATGGGCGCCGCCGCTCCGGTGGCACCTCGCCCGCTCTACTGCTCCTCCTCGCGATCGTGCTCGGAGTTGGCGGCCTCCTTGCTTGGCTCTTTCTCGCCGACAACACGCCTCACCCGACACCATCCCTGACCGCTGCGACCAAGGCCACCGACGAACCGTCGAACGATGGCGCGCCGCCCGTTGAACCGGAGCGCGTGGCGGACGTCCTTCCGGGCCGCGTGCCAGACGACCACTGGCAGAAGGCCATGAAAGAGGCCGGGACCATCGTGGTCCGCGACCCCAAGACGAACACGAAGGAGTCGCGGCCGATCTACACCCTCGAAGGCAGTGTCGTCAGCGATCGGGACGACGCCGACGTCTACTACTTCATGGTCTGGATGATCCCGGAAGCACTCGGTGACCCGGTGAAGGCGAAGAACTCGATTTCGCCGAGCCATTTCCGCAACGGCAAGTTCCGACTCGAGCACCAACTCGGCGGCAACTACAACATGATCGTCGAGAGCCGCGAGCACGAGGCGGTGACACGCACCATCACGGTGCCGTTCGAGGGCGGCCCGCTCCAGTTCCGGCTGAAGAGCGGCACCAGCATCTGCGGCATCGTTCGCGACGGCCACCAGACCCCGATCGAGGAGATGGAGATCCATCTGCAAGTGGATGCCAGTCAGATCGACGGTGGCGTGGCGCCGCCGATCCAGCGGATCTCCAAGACCGATGCGATGGGTCGCTATTCGTTCTACAAGCTTCCGCCCGGAACCTACGGCCTGACCGCCGAGCTCGGTGGCGACCAGATCGCGACCGAACCGCCCTTCCGCCTCGATCCGGGGGAGGAGGCGCTGCGCGACTTCACGCTGCCGCAGCTCGGATCGATCCAGCTGGTCGTCACCAACCCGGCCGAGCAACCGGTGGCGCGGGCACGGGCCGTGCTTTACGTCCCGCAGCCCGACGGCCGCGACCGACCGGTGCGCACCGGCTACTCCGACCTCAAGGGAATCGCGCGTCTCAAGTTCGTGCACGAAGGAAGCTACAAGCTGAAGGTCCAGGTACAGGGCTTCCTGCCCTACGAAGAGTCGGTCGTGATCGGCGCCAGTGGTGGGCTCTCCGAGATTCCGGTGCGGCTCGAGCTGGCACCCCATCACGGAAACTGACGCCGCGCTTCCAGACGCGGTTCGCTAAAAGGTCCGCCCATGCCTGCCGGCGCTCCGATCCTTGCACCCGAGTCGTTCGATACCGAGCGCGTGCTCGTCGGCAAGGAGGGGATCCGCGAGTGGGTGCCGCAGCGCCACGAGTTCGAGATGCTCGACGGCATCCTCCACTTCGACGAAAAGGCGTTCATCGCGGTCGCCTACAAGGAGCTCCGCGCCGACGAGTTCTGGGTACGCGGCCATATCCCGGGTCTGCCATTGTTTCCGGGCGTGCTGCTGATCGAGAGCGCCGCGCAGCTCTGTTGCTACACGTTCTGCCGGAGCCAACGCGAGAAGCGCTTCTTCGCGTTTGGCGGCGTCGATGGCGTCCGCTTCCGCGGGACCGTCAAGCCGGGCGATCGGATCATCCTGATGGCGCGCGCCCGCAAGGTGCGCAGCAACCTCGGCCTCTTCGACGTGCAGGCGTACGTGCGCGGCACCCCGGTCTTCGAAGGTGTCGTCACCGGCATGCTGCTGCAGGAACAGTGAGCCGAGGGACAGAAAGAGGGGCGAGCTTGAGCCCGCCCCTCATGAGTGTCGGTTCGCAGCCCGCGTGTGGGTGGGCACCCTGCTCCAAGAGCGGCCGGCTGGAACCTTGGTCGATGGAACGATCGATCGAAAACAAACGGCATGCCGCCGTGGTTCGCCGGTGGTCGCAGCGTTGGCTTGCGCCGATTCGGCTCAAGAGCAGCCGGATCGCGAGAGCGGCCTCTCCGCCTCTCAACGCGAGCGTGCCGGCGCGAGGCGCTTCTCGCGGAAGCGTCGGATCGTCCGAAAGAACTCGACTGGCTCGAGCGGCTGCACGAGCAGACCGAAGAGACGGCCGCGGACCTTCTCTTCGCGCAGCTTCTTCAACAGCGCGTCGTGGGCGACCACGATGATGTCGAGCAGCGGCATGTCGATGCGCACCTGGTCGAGCAACTTCTCGCACTCGGGTGCCGTTGGATCGAGGCCGAGGATCAGTCCGTCGATCTCCGACCGGCGGATCTTCTCGAGCGCGAGCACCCCCTGCTCCTCGTCGATCTCGATGTCGCCAAAGGCCGCAAGCCCGACCCGGATCTGGGCCGCCAGGGCTGCGTTGTGGACGGCGACGAAGAGGCGCATACTCTCCCTATCGGTCCGCGGGGCTCACCAATGAAGGAGGGGCGGCCGAGCGCCGGCGTGAAGGCGGTCGCCGGGATCGATGAAGCGGGGCTGGGCCCGACGCTCGGGCCGCTCGTCTTCGGGGTGACGCTGTTCCAGGGTGAAGCGGCGGCCATCGACGACCTGCGCAGAGCCTTGGCCGCGAGTGTCGGCCGCGCGTTCGACCCGACCGGCGAGCGACTCGCAATCGACGACAGCAAGAAGCTCTTCGCCGGCCGCCGGAGCCTCGCGCCGCTCGAGCTGCCGGCGCTGGCGACCCTGCATCCCGGGCGCGCGTGGCCGGCCAGCCTCGAAGCGATCGTCGGCGAGCGCGATCTCGCGTGGCCGGAGTGGTACCACCCGACGGTCGAGGAACCACTGCCGCGGGCGATCGAGAGTGCACTGGTCGAGCGTTGGCGCGCGCGCTGGACGGAGGAGCTCGCGGCAAGCGGCGTGCGCCAAGTCGCAGGATTCGTGCGTCCGGTCCTCGAGCAGGAGCTGAACGAGCTGTTCGCCGGCGGCCAGAACAAGGCGCAGGCGGTGCTGACCCACGTCGGCGCGCTGTTGCGGCGGGTCGCCGCGGAAGTGGCGGGGTGCGACCTCGACATCGTCGTCGATCGGCTCGGTGGACGGCGCTACTACGGCGACTTCCTCTGCGGCGTCTTCCCGCTCCGCCCGCTTCGCGTGTTGACCGAGACAGAAATCTGCTCCCGCTATGCGCTCGCGGATCGCGGGCGCACACTGACGATCACGTTCGAGGTGGAGGGCGACGGCCACCACCTCCCGGTGGCGCTCGCGAGCCTCTGTGCGAAGTACACGCGCGAGCTCTTCCTCCGCCGCTTCAATGCCTATTTCGGGGCGCGCAAGCCGGGGCTCGCACCGACCGCCGGCTATCCGCAGGATGCCGAGCGTTGGCTCGCCGACGCCGCCGACGTGCTGACGGCGAACGACCGCGACCGGCTGATCCGCCGGCGTTGACGCAGGAACCAGCGTGGTCAACGATCCGCCACTCGACGCCGCTGCCGATGACTCCCCTTCCGTAGAGCCATCTGCGCCCGGCGCGACCGACGTGCCGGCACTGCTCGACGACCGCTATTTGCGCGGCCTCGAAATGCTCGATGCCGGTGACTGGTACGACGCCCACGAGGAGCTGGAGGAGCTCTGGTCGGGCGAGGTCGGTGCGACGCGCCACGTGCTGCAGGCGCTGATCCAATTGGCGATTGCGCTGCTCCATCGCTCGCGCGGCAATCTCGGCGGTGCGCTGAGCCTCTTCGAACGGGCGATCGAGCACGTCGAGGCGGTGTCACACGCAACCTGCTTGATCGATCCCCAGCCGTTCGCGCAACAGCTCCGCGCGCTCCTCACCGAGCTGCGGGAGCAGCGCGAGAGCGCGTGCCAGAGCTTCGACCAGACGCTCGTGCCACGTTTCGTGATGATGCGCGACCTCGTAAGCTCTGAACGGGAGCGACACGGAGTGCGCG
>CAYRQC010000044.1:0-17085 GCA_964426265.1 uncultured Phycisphaerales bacterium
ACGAGCGCCGCGTGAATCCGTGTCGATCAGAGCGCGATGGTCGCACCCGGCATCGGAATCTTGTAGCGACCGTCGGAACCAGGCAACGACTGCGGCAGCGCGTCCCAGCGGTAGTCCTTCGGCTGCAGGTCGAGCTTCGAGTTCAGCGCCTCCTCCCAGGTGATCTCCTTGCCCGAGTAGGTCGCCATGCGACCGAGGATCGACGTCATCGTGCTGGTGGCGCCGTAGAAGGCCTCGTTGTGCGGCTTGTCGTTGCGGATGGCGGCGAACAGGACGTCGTGCTCGATCTGGTAGGGGTTGGTCGGGGCGGCATCGCGCGGCCGCTCGAACTGCCATGGCTTGGCGCTCTCGATACGGTTGCCGGAGAGATCGGCGTAACCCCTCGTGCCGTGCGCGTGCTCGGAGACACTGCTCCACGCCTCCGGCCAGTGGTGGCAGTAGGAGAAGAGCTTGGTGCCGTCGGCGTAGTCGAACTCGACCTGGTGGTGATCGAAGATCTCGCCGTGGTCGATCCCGGTGCGCACCTGGCGGCCACCGTGGCCCTTGGCGCGAACCGGCGTCATGTTCTTCACCCAGTTGGCGACGTCGAGGTTGTGGATGTGCTGCTCGGCGATGTGGTCGCCGCAGAGCCAGACGAAGTAGTACCAGTTGCGCATCTGGTAGTGCATCTCCGACTCGCCCGGCTCGCGCGGATGGCACCAGACGCCGCCGTCACACCAGTAGGCCCGCAGGAAGCTGATATCGCCGATCGCGCCATCCTGGACGCGCTTCACGATCTCCTGGTAGCCAGGATCGTGGTGCCGCTGCAGGCCGACGCCGACCTTCAGGTTCTTCTTCTTCGCCTCGGCCGCGGCGGCGAGCACGCGGCGCACACCCGGCGCGTCGGTTGCGACCGGCTTCTCCATGAAGACGTGCTTGCCCTTCGCGATCGCATACTCGAAGTGGATGGGCCGGAAGCCGGGCGGCGTCGTCAGGATCGCGACGTCGCAGAGATCGATCGCCTTCTGGTAGGCGTCGAAGCCGACGAAGCAGCGATCGGGCGCGAGGTCGAGCCGCTCGCCGTGCTCCTCGGCCTGCAGCGTCTTCAACGTGTCCTGCAGCGGGGTCTGGAACGCGTCGGCCAGCGCGACCAGCTTCACCGGCCCGCTGGTCGAGAGCGCCTGTCCCGCCGCGCCGCGGCCGCGGCCGCCGCAACCGATCAGCGCGATCTTCAGCGTCTCGTCGGCCTTCACGAAAGCGCCGGGCGCGAGGTTGCGCTGCGCCGCGAGCGCCACCCGCTCGAGCACCGCCGACGAGAGCAGCGCCGCTCCCGACACCTTGAGGAAGTCGCGTCGCGAGGAGCCGTTCGGCGTCGTCATCGGAATCTCCGTAGTTGAGGTGGCTGGCCCAAACCCACCGCTTGATCGGTGCCAGGCATCATCAGCGGCCGCCGTGGCGTTGGCGGTCGAGGATTTCGGCGATCTGGGGGGTGTCGGGGTCCCACCATTTCTTTTGTTCGTCCGGCGTCGGCTCGTGGAGGGGGCGGACGACGCGGAAGCCGACAAAACGGGCATCGGTGAAGTACCAGATGCTCTTCGGGAGCTGCGGATCCTGCACCTTCCACGCCTTGCTCGACGCCCGACGAGCGGCGCTCCGCAACCGATCGGGATCGTCGTCCCACGAGCCACCGCGCGTGACGAGGGGGTACTCGCTCTTCGGCCAGTTCACGGGGTCGGCCGCGGCGGCGCCGCCACCCGCGAGCGTCGCGTACCAACCCTTGTCGTGCTGGTCGAGCGTCCACTCAGCCACGTTGCCGTGCATGTCGAAGAGGCCCCACGGGTTCGGCTTCTTCTGACCGACCGGCTGGGGTTTGGCGTCACTGTTCTTGAAGTACCACGCATAGTCGCCGAGCTTGGCGGCGTCGTCGCCGAACGAATAGCACGTCGTCGTCCCGGCGCGGCAGGCGTACTCCCACTCCGCCTCGGTCGGCAAGCGGTAGTAGCGCCCCGTCTTCATGCTGAGCCACTTCGTGTAGTGACGCGCCGCGAACTGCGTCATGCAGATCGCCGGGTTGCCCTTGAGGCCGTAGCCGAAGTCCATCGGCACGTAGGGCGGCGTCGGGCGACTCACCGCGTCGGCCCATGCATCGCTCGCCTGCTTGAGTGCCCCCTGCTGGCGCGCCTGGAGGTCGAGCTTCGACATGAACTGGTGGTACTCGTCCCACGTCACCTCGCAGCGCCCGATCCAGAACGGCGAGAGCGTGACCGCGTGCTGCGGCCCCTCGTCGTCCTTGCGCTCCGCCTCACCGTCGGGACTGCCCATGACGAGCGTGCCCGCTCGAATCGGGACGAGATCGAAGCCGACGTCGCTTCCTGGAAGCAGCTCGCGATAGGGCTTCATGTCGGCTTCGGTGGCGGCGGTCGCATCGGGAAGCACGGTGGCCGGCGAGCGACCGGCCGGCAGCTCGGGATAGACCGCGACGGGAGTCGCGCCTTGGCCGGCCCCACCTTCCTGCGTTGCGTGGAATGGGGCCACCGCAGC
Source organism: uncultured Phycisphaerales bacterium (assembly GCA_964426265.1). Classification (GTDB taxonomy): domain Bacteria; phylum Planctomycetota; class B15-G4; order B15-G4; family SIAN01; genus SIAN01. The sequence goes on from CAYRQC010000044.1 coordinate 2,521, forward strand.
GTCCACCGGCGAGCCGCTCCCGAAGAGCAGCGCCGGCCCGAGCATCGCTGCCCCGACCGCCACCATCACCGGCACCGCTGCCTTCGTTGCCGTCGATCCCTGCACAAGGAACTCCGGAGCCGCGCACGCCACACGAGCTTCGTGGCCAGAACCCCCACCTATACTCCCGCCGCCGCTCACCATGAAGATCGCTCTCGAGATGGCTCTGCTGCTCACCATGTCCGCGCTCGTGGCCTGCAGCGCGCCGCTCGAGCGGTTCGAGTACGCACGCGACGCGATGGGGACGAGCTTCCGGATCGTCCTCTACGCGCCCGATGGCTGGACCGCCCACGACGCGGCGACGGCGGCGTTCGCCCGCATCGACGAGCTCGACGCCCGCCTCTCCGACTGGCGCGACGACAGCGAGCTCGCGGCCGGTGCGCGCGCGGCCGCGCAGGCGCCGAGCCCGCCGATCGCCATCAGCGACGACCTCCTGCGCGTGCTGACCCGCGCGCAACAAGTGGCGAGCGCGTCCGATGGCGCGTTCGACGTGACGGTCGGACCGCTCGTGAAGCTCTGGCGACGCTCGCGGCGCCAAGGCGCGCTGCCGAGCACCGATGCACTCACCGCCAGCCGCGCCGCGACCGGTTTCCGCCATCTCGAGCTCGATCGCGCGCGGCAGACGATGCGGCTTCTGGTGCCGGGCATGCAGCTCGACCTCGGTGGCATCGCAAAGGGAGATGCCCTGGACGTGGCCCTCGCGCTGCTTCGCGAGCGCGGGCTCGATCGGGCGCTCATCGTCGGCGGTGGTGACGTCGTGGCTGGCGAGCCGCCGCCGGGTTGCCATGGATGGACGATCGGCCTCGCCGAGCTGCGTCCAGACGAGACGATGGACGAGGCGACAGACAAAACCAAAGCCGCCGCCCTACCGCCGCCCGGCTCAGCCGTCCACGTCGCGTACGCCGTCGAGCTCTCCAACGCGGCGCTCTCGACCTCGGGTGACAGCTCGCGCTTCGTCGTGATCGACGGGCAGCGCTACTCCCACATCATCGATCCGCGCACCGGGCTCGGCCTGACGCGCCGGATCCTGGCATCGGTGATCGCCCGCGACGGGGCGACCGCCGATGCACTCGCGACCGCAGTCAACATCCTCGGACCGGAGCGCGGCCTGGAGCTCGTCGAGCAGTTTCCCGGTGCGAGCGCGCGCGTCGAGACGCTCGACGCCGGACGGGTGCAGGCTTGCACATCGACCGGTTGGCCGCCGATGATGCCCGCCCCCGCCGACGATCCGTGATGACCCGTGATGGGTGGCTCGCGGCGCTCTCGTAGGCCCACTTCACTTCGGTGAGGAGAACTCGATGTCGCCGACGAATCCGATCCCGCCGCGCCTGAACCTGACCATGTCGAGCGCGACGAAGCCGATGGCGGGGAACCCGAAAGCGGGGATCCGGACCGCTGCAAAGCTGATCACGCCGTCGCGCCGCGAGTTCCTGATGACGTCGGGCGCCACCCTCGGCGGGCTCGCGATCGCGTCGGCGCTGCCGAACTGCGCGGTCTTCTCGCAAGGGTCGGGAACGCTCAAGATCGGCCTCCTCGGCTGCGGCGGTCGCGGGCGCGGCGCGGCGTCGGAGGCGCTCGCCGCCGATCCGAACGTGGAGCTGGTCGCGATCGGCGACCTGTTCGCCGACAACAACGAGACCGCGCTCAAGACGTTCCTCGAGGGTGAGCACGCCGCGCAGGTGAAGGTCACTCCCGACCGCTCCTTCGTCGGCCTCGACGCCTACAAGGGTGTCATCGCGAGCTGTGATGTGGTGCTGCTCTGCACGACGCCGGCCTTCCGGCCACTCCACCTGCGAGCGTGCGTCGAGGCGGGCAAGCACACCTTCGTCGAGAAGCCGATCGCGGTCGACGGGCCGGGCGTCCGGTCGGTGCTCGAGTCGTGCCGGATGGCGCGCGAGAAGAACCTCCATCTCATGTCGGGGCTCTGCTACCGCTACGAGCGCAAGAAGCAGCAGACGATCCAGCGGCTGCACGACGGCGCGGTGGGCGACATCCTCGCGATGCAGTGCACCTACAACACCGGCTTCCTCTGGCACCGCGGCCGCCAGCCGGGCTGGACCGACATGGAGTGGCAGCTGCGCAACTGGCTCTACTTCACCTGGCTCTCGGCCGACCACCTCGCCGAGCAGCACATCCACAGTCTCGACAAGTGCACCTGGACGATGCGCGACGAGTACCCGGTCAAGTGCGTCGCGAGCGGCGGCCGGAGCTGCCGCACCGATCCGATGTACGGCAACGTCTACGACCACTTCAACACCGTCTACGAGTGGAAGAACGGCCTGCGACTCTTCAGCTCCTGCCGTCAGTGGGGTGGCGCCGCCTCCGACGTCTCCGACTGGATCTTCGGGACCAAGGGCAAGGCCAACATCCAGGCGCACACGATCTGGGGCGAGAACGCGTGGCGCTGGAAGGATGACGGCGTGCCGGACGACATGTACCAGAACGAGCACGACGTCTTCTTCGCGAAGCTGCGCCGTGGCGAGATCATCAACAACGGCCAGTACATGTGTGACTCGACGCTGATGGCGATCATGGGCCGCATGGCCGCCTACACCGGCCAGGAGGTCACTTACGACGCGGCGTTGAACAGCCAGGAGCAGCTCGGGCCCGACATGGCCTCGCTGACCTTCGACATGGCGCCGCCGGTGCCGGTGATCGCCGTGCCGGGAGTGACGAAGTTCTCGTGAGCTCAGCGCGGAGAGACAGAACGCGCTGACGCGCGCGGCCGGCCGGCCGAGCCTTCGTCGACGCCAGCCCTCTCACTCCGCGGCGGGCGCCGGCAGCTCCGTTCGCCACGGCAGGCGGACCAGCCCGGCACCAAAGAGCCACGCGAAGAGCACGGCGCAGGTCGCAAGGTTCCACAACGTCCCGAACCAACCGGCGACGTACTCGCCGAGCGGCAAGACGTGGACGAGATCGTCGGCGCGGTAGGGCGTCTGCGCGCCGAGCGTGAACGGCCAGTGATCGCGCCAAGTGAAGTCGTGCGGCACGAGATTCAACACGACGCCGATCGTCACCAGCGCAAGGCAGCGGACCAGCGCACGCCGAGCCGGACCGCCCGTCGGGGCCGCCGCGAGCGCGCCCATCAGCAGCGGGATCGCCGCGTAGGCGTGGTTCTCGTGCATGTGCGTCGACAGCATGAAGAAGCCGAAGACAACCCCGCCGGCGAGCGCCAGTAGCTGCGCCGCGTCGAGCCCCGCCCGCCGCGCCCGATGGCGGCGCCACCCGAGCGCGAGCAGCGCCGCCAGGAACCCGCCGACGAGCAGGAGCCCGATCCAGCGCGGCGTGAGCGGCCCGAGCCACGGCTGCTCCGAGTCGGACCACGGTCCGGCGAGCCACCAGACGTTGTGGGCGTTCACGGACGTGAACGACATGATCCCGACGTCGAACAGGATCCGTTTCGCGACGACCGCAACGCCGCTCGCCGCCAGGAACGGCGCGAAGAGCAGCAGCCCGGTCGTGATCGCGGCGGCGCCGCCCAGCAACGTTGCTCGCCATCCACAGCGCACGAGCGACGCCGCGAGCAACAGAGGAAGGAGCGGCGCGGCGAGCGGCTTCATCCGCGCCGAGACCGCGAACAAGATCCCCGCGAGTACACACGCCCGCGGGCGATCGCCGGTGCCGCCGGCGGCCGGGCCGATCGCTCCACCAAGCACGGCGAAAGCCGCCAACGCAAACGCACTGTGGACGCAATCGGGCTGCCCCCAATCGCCACCATCGAGCAGCACCGCCGGATTGAAGAGCCACGCCAGAGCGAGCCAACCGCCGGCGACGGTCGCAGCCGATCGAGATGCAGCGGAGCCGTCTTCGAGCTGGCCACCCTCGAGACCGCCCTCTCGAGCGCCCGCCAAGCCGCGCGCTCGACCGCGCACGATGCGGACGAGCAGCCACGCGATCGCGAGATCGCCGAGCACGATCGGCAGCTTGATCAACACCGTGAACAGCGTCCGATCGACCGTCCGCGCCAGGGTCTCGAGCTCGAGCGTGGTGAAGACGCGCCGATCGGCCACCTGGGCCAGGGCGTCGGGCTCGAAGCAGGTGTAGAGCTTGCCGATCACCCACAGCACGTAGGCATAGAACGGCGGGTAGTCGTAGCCTGCAAACGTGTGCGCCGGGCCTTCGCTCGCATAGAGGTGACCGACACCGTCGCGCACCGCGAGCAGGGACCAGAGCTTGAACTGGCCGATGTCGGGCCCGTAGCCCGGCGTCGTCGCGAGCCAGAGCCGCAGCGCGAGGTAGGCCAGCAAGACGAGCACGGAGCGGCTGCGACGCATGCCGCGAGCGTATCGTGCGCCGGCTCGCTCATTGCAATCGAGGCTCCCAGAATGACCGCGTCTCGCCGCCGACTCCTCCTGCTCTCGAACTCGACCCAGCCGGGTCGCGGCTACCTCGACCATGCCGCCGAGGCGATCGTCCACCACCTGCGCGGCGCGCAGTCGCTCCTCTTCGTCCCGTATGCACTGCACGATCGCGACGGCTACGCGACGAAGGCGCGCGAGCTGTTCGCCACGCTCGGTGTGACGCTCGAGTCGATCCACACCACGAGCAATCCCGCCGCGGCGATCGCGCACGCCGAGGCGCTCTTCATCGGCGGCGGCAACACCTTCCGGCTGCTCGCCGAGCTCTACGAGCAGAAGCTCATCTCGTCGATCCGCTCGCGCGTCGCGGCCGGGATGCCCTACATCGGCGCGTCGGCCGGCTCGAACGTCGCGTGCCTCACGATCCAGACCACCAACGACATGCCGATCGTCCAGCCGCCGAGCTTCGACGCGTTGGCGCTCGTTGCCTTCAACTTGAACCCCCACTACCTCGACGCCGATCCCGCCAGCCGGCACATGGGCGAGACGCGCGAGCAGCGGCTGCACGAGTTCCACGAGCTGAACGACACCCTCGTCGTCGGACTCCGCGAGGGCGGCTGGCTCGACATCGACGGCGACCGCTGCACTGTCGGTGGGCTCGCTGGGCTCGCTGGCGCGCGCCTCTTCCGTAAGGGCGCCGAGCCAACCGACTATCTCCCCGGTGCCGACCTCAGCGTCGCGCTCCTCTGACCACCGCGGCACTGCCCCGCGGTACTGATCCGCGGTACTGATCCGTGCCCCGCGGTACTGATCCGGGGTTGCTACGCCGCTGTTTTCCGCACGTTCGATCACACGGCGGCGATCACTCCTCGAACAGATCGATCGTGCGGAACTTCGGGGCGGGCGCGAGGTTGTCTTCCTGCATGAGCCAGAGCACCACCTTCTTGCCACGTAGCTGGTCGCCGCGTCGCGCGAGCTGCTCGCGGCACTGAGTCTCGGCGCCACCCATCGGCATGATCGCGTCGATCGGGTAGCTGGTGAAACGGCGGAGCTGGTCGACGAAGCTCGCGCCGTGCTCCAGATAGAACTTCGCGAAGCTGTCGCCGAGAACGACGATCGGGCTCCGCCGCGCATCTTTCGGGTTCGGCGGTCCACCCTTCTGGCGCAGGCAGTTCAGCGCCAGCTTCTCGGGCGTCGAGTCGGGCGCCTGGCCGCCGGCGGTGCTGCCGAAGTCGGACGTCCGGCGGACCATCTCGAAGCTGGCGCCCTCCTTCTGGTCGCCTTCCACGAACCACTCCATCGTCCGGATGCGATCGGCGACCGTCATCGCCGCGAGCTCGGCGGCGCGCGGCGTCCAGTGCTTGTTGCGCTGCAGGTAGAGCTCGCCGTTGAACTCGGCGCCGCCCGCTTCGCGCGCTTCGACGAATACGGGAGCGAGATCCACCGACTCGACACCCGCCTGGTTCAGCGCGAGCAGGAAGCGCGTCGTCGCGCCGACCATGCCGCGGAAGCGATCGCTCGGCAGCTCGCCGATCTCCGGCAGGATCAGCTCCGGGTAGAGCTGCAGCCGGCTCGGGAAGAGGACGAAGAGGAACTCGATGTCGTGGGCGCGCAGCTGCGCACTCAGGTCGACGATCGTCTGGTAGGGATGGTTCGGCAGCTCGACATCGATCGCCACCGGCGGCTTGCGGCCCTCCGCGGCGAGGTGCCACTCGACCCAATGGTCGACCGCCATCATCGGGAGCCAGCCGCGCGCCACCGGCGCCCAGCGCTCCTTGCCGTCGATGAACTCGGCGTACTTCGCCTGGAGCACCTTCAGCGCCGCCGCGAACTCGTCGGTCTTGCCGAACGCGTCGATCGCCACCCGCTCACGCTCGAGCTGTGCCTTCTGCTCGGCCAGCCGCTCGGCCCGCGGGATGGCGCTCGGCGTGGGTGGTGCCGCATGAATCGGAGAAGGTGGCGCTGCCGGCTCGGGCGCGCCCTGCCCCATGAAGAGCGCGACGACGGCCACCGCGCCAACGAGCACTCCGGCCGCGGCCACCCCTTCTCCTACGGCGCGCCCGACCACGGCGTCACTCTCCAAAGATCGGCATCGGCCGCCACATCGGGCCGGGACGGAAGTTCGACTCCGAGACCAGCCAGATCACGAGCTTCTTCTTCTCGAGCTCGGCCGCCGACCGTTTCGCGAGCGCCTCGCGGCACGCATCCTCGACGCCGCCCTTCGGGTTCACCTTGTCGATCTGCCAGCCGCTGAAGCGATAGAGCTGCGACGTGAAGTTCGCGTACGCAACGCCATGGAAGTCGGCGAAGCTGCCGGCGAGCAGGACGATCGGGCTGGATGGGCGGTTGGCGTCGACCCGCTGGCGACCCGGAGGCGGCAATACCTGGTGGGCGTGCATCCGCTCGGGCTTCGCGTCCTTCGGACCGCCACCCCAGACGATGTTGACGTCGATCTCCTTGTCGCGCAGGAGGAAGTCGACGCCCGCCTTCGCGGTGCCCGGCGTGTACCAGGGGTACTTCGTCATGCGCTCGGCCAACAGCTTCGCGGTCAGCTCGGCGCCGCGCGGGGTCCAGTGCTGGTTGTAGCGCAGGAAGAGCTGGTCGTTCTTGTCGCCGCCTGCACCGTAGCGCGCGGCGACGAACTCGGGTGCGAGGTACATCACCTCGACGCCCGCGGCGTTGAGGTCCGCCACGAATCGGCTGGTCCCCTGACACATGCCGGCGAAGCCATCCATCGTCGGCAGGTCCATCATCAGCTCGGGGTAGAGCTGGGGCCGCGACGGGAACGTCACCAGCAAGAAATCGATGCCGTGCGCGCGCAGTTGACGGTTGAGGTCGACGATCGCGGCGTAGGGGTGATCCGTCGCGGTGCGATCGAGCGCGGGCATCTGCGCGCCGCTCTCCTCCGCGACATTCCAATCGAGCCAGAACGAGAGCGCCACGTCGGTGAACCACCCGTCGGAGACCGGAACAAAGCGCTCGGTGGCGACCTTCAGCATCTCCCTGGCGCGCGCCGCGAAAGCGTCGGCGTGGCCGAAGCGATCGACGTCGGCGATCACGGTTTCGAACTTCTTGCGATCCTCGGCGAGCCGGGCGGCCCGCAGCGCATCGGGTGCAACCACCGGCGCCGGGCTCTCCTGCACCGCGCCCGGCCGAGCGGTCCACGCCGCGAAGAACAACAGCGCCGCGCCGCTCATCACGGACGCATGCTCCGCTTGCGTGGTGGCGCTGGCGCGTTCGACGCGTCGCTCGCCACCGACTGCTTGCCCTCGACGCGCGCGAGCAGCTCGTCGACCTTCGCTTCGACCTGGTCGAGCTCCTCCGTCTTGGCGTGGATCACTCCGTTCTCGTCGAGGACGTACATCGTCGGCCAGATCGTGACGTTCCAGCGCTTCGCGATCGGACCGTAGGCGTCGCCGCCGTCGAAGAAGGAGCGCCACGACAGGCGGTCATAGCGGGCGCCGATCTGCAACCGGTCGCGCTCATCGCTGTTGATTCCGACCAGCGCGAACGAGCGATCCCGCAGTCGCTCGACCAGCAGCCGCTCGCCGGGCAGGTGGCGGACGCAGATCGGGCACCAGAAGCCCCAGAAGTCGAGCGCGACGACCTTGCCTCGGTAGTCCGAGAGCTTGAAGGGCACACCGTCTTCATCGACCCCCTCGATCTCCGGAGCGACCATGCCGATCTGCAGGTGCTCGAGCTCGAAGAGCTCCGCGTCGGCGAGCGCGCCGAGGTAGCCGAACGTGCGATGGTCGACGAAGTAGAAGTCGTCGGACACTCGATGGAGCAACGCGAGACCGTCGCGCGCAAGCGCCTCGCCACCGCGCGTCGCAAGCGCCTCCAGCAGGGGCGCTCCGCGGCGCTGGATGAACTCGGCGCGCACCGCCGACGTGAGGTCATCTCCGGCGAGGAAGGCGAGGTCGTCGGCGTAGCTGATCAGCAAGTGGCCGAGGTGATAGGCCGCCCAGCCACGCGCGTCGCGGTCGCTTCCGAGGTCGAGGAGCGCGCGCAGCAGCGGCTCGGTCGCGAGGGTCTGCTGACCGTGCGCGACCGTTTCGGCGAGCGCCACCAGCAGCTTCGGATCGAAGCCACCATGGACGATCGCGTCGAGCGCGCGCGCGGCGTGGTCCGCGTCGGGTGCCACGAGGTACGCCTGCACCTGGCGCTCGAGCGCTTCGCGAGTGGCGGGAGCCGGGAGCTGCGCGGCGACCTTCGACGGCGGATCAGTGGGCGGCGCCGGCGGTGCGGACTGGGGTGAGGCACCGCCACCCGAGCTGCCCTGAACGGCGATCCACCAGACCAGTGCAAGTTGCGAAGAAGCGAGGTGCAGCGACATCCGGTTTCTCCACGCTCATCACGCTGTCGGCCCGCGGGCCGGGCGCGCATGAGCACGGAGATCAAAGCGAAGGCGGCTCGGAGTTGCGATCCCCGGAGCAGTCCCGAGGGCCGGAGGTGGCGTTCACGCCGTCGGTGAGGCGCGTCCGACCTCGGTGCGGCAGTAGGGGCAGAAGCGCCAGTCGACCTCGAGCTCGTTGCGGCAAGTGGCGCAGGTGCGGACGGAGGCCGAGCGCAGCGTGCCGCACCACGGACAGGCGGTGTGGGTCGAGCTCACCGGCCGGCTGCACGCGGTGCAGGGCTGCTGCGTCGGGTGCTCGTCGCGCACGAGGAGATAGACGATCACGGCAAAGATGTTCCCGAGCAGGGCGAACAGCGCCCAGAAAAACGGGCGCTGCATGCCGCGCTGGCGCGCATCGCTGAGGACCCACGCCGCGGGACCGACGAGGATCGCCGTGAAGATCACCAGCGCGACCAGCGAGCTGCCCGCCCCCGCCAGGAAGAAGGGGCCGCCACCCATCACGAATCCGGCGGCGACCAACAGCCCGAGCGCCACGGTCCCGCGCCGCCCGAAGCAACCGATCAACCGTTTCCGAAGCTCTTGGATCACGGAGAGAACCTCACATCTGCGAGGGGGCGATCATGGGGCTCATGTGACCGGAATCAGGAGAGGCGATGGCGTGCGCGCAGCACGACCGGCGGCACGCAGGATCGGAAACGCGGCCAACGCGACCAACGAGCCGAAGCCGACGAAGAGCGTCGGCGCGAGCCACGGCCGCAGCGCCGCGCTGGTGAGCCACTCGCGAGCAACCCCCGCGACACCGCTGGCACCGCTCGCAACGAGCCAATCAGCGAACGTGGAGCTCGAGCGCAGGAGTGCTGACGCCACCAACAAGGCCGCGGCCGCGAGACCGAAGTAGCCGCTGGCCCAACCGCGCTGCGCAGTCGTTGCGAGCTCCTCCGCCGCGATCACTGCACGGATCCCGGCCCAACTGCGCGCTGGGCTCGTCGCGGTCGGCAGCGTCTGCAGCGAGCCAGTGATGCTCTGGAACAAGGAGAGCTGCAGCTGACAGCGCGTGCACCCCGCAAGATGGCTGCGAGCGGACGCGATCGCCGCTGAAACGGGATCACCGACGCGCGCGCGCGTACGTGGCGTGTCGCGGAAGGCGGTGGGAAAGAGGCAGAGAGACTCGTCGACCGTGCGGCAGGCTTCCGGGATCCGGGGCTCGCGAGCGTCGTCGGGGGTGCGCATCGCCCCCCCTACCCGGCCACCCCGGCGGTCGGATCAACGAGAATTCGCCTCCCATTCCCGTCTCATGTCAGGCCTCAGGATCCTGGGGATTCTCCGTAGGGTCCGCGAAGGCGGGCGCCAGCAGGTCGCGGAGCCGGTGCATCGCGTAATGGACCCGGGACTTCACGGTCCCTTCGGGGATGTCGAGGATGGCGGCGATCTCGGCGACCGGCCGCTCTTCGATGTGACGGAGCACCAGGATCGCCCGATCGCGCTCCGACAGGCTGGCGAGCGCCTCGTGGAGCAGTCCGTGGCGCTCTCCTTCGGAGGCTCCCTGAAAGGGGGTCGCGATGTCGGACGGCGTCAAGATCGGCAACGCCGACAGCTCGCTCTCACTCGACGAGCGGAGAGCCAGCTTGTTGTAGGCGAGATTGGCGGCCGCCCGGTAAATCCAGGCGCTGAACGTGACGCGCGCCGGATCGAATAGCGCGGCACGCCGCCAGATCTTGACGAACGCCTCCTGGCAGACGTCCTCGGCGCGCGCTCGATCCCGCAGCATCCGCTCGAGAAAGCGGAGGAGCCCCGGGGAGTGGCGAACGTGCAGCTCCTCGAGTGCACGCTCGTCGCGCTCCACGCAGCGGGCGACCAGCTCGGCGTCGGTGCGGTCGTCCAAGTCAGCCTCGCGGCGCCCGGCGAGGCGGGTAGGATCCTCGCCCTTCGCGGACGCCCCCAGCCGGGGTGACGGGACCACGGGTGAGCCGTTCCGGCTCGCGCCGTCGAAGGACTGCCAAGCTACGGATGGGGCGATCGTCATCGTGCGAATTCCGCTCACACCTCACGGCACGCCACAACTGATCGCCATGACGATCGTGTGCGGATTGGCCACGTGGGGGCTCTCGCTCCTGGCCTGGCCGCTGGTGGCGCTGCCCGTGGCGCTGTGGCTGTTCGGCGTCTCGTTCTTCCGTGACCCCGAGCGCGCGCTGCCGAGTGATCCGACTCTGCTGGTGTCGCCGGCCGATGGCATCGTGACCGACATCGTGGAAGTGCCCGGGAGCCCGCTGCTCGACGAGCCGTGTCTTCGGGTGGGAGTCTTCTTGTCCGTCTTCAATGTCCACGTGAATCGTGCCCCCCTCTCTGGGCGCGTCGACGGCTTGAGGCACAAGCCGGGGCGCTTCCTGGATGCACGACACCCGGACGTCTCACGCGAAAACGAGGCCCAGGAGATCCTCCTCCGGGGAACGTATCCCGTCGTCGTCCGCCAGATCGCCGGTCTGATCGCCCGCCGGATCATCTGCCCGCTCCGCGTCGGCGACGCGGTCGCGCGCGGCCAGCGAATGGGGATGATCAAGTTTGGCTCACGCACTGAACTGCTGGTGCCGTTGCGGCTCAGGCCGGCGGCGCTGGTCAAGATCGGCGACACCGTGCGGGGAGCCTCGACCGCGTTGATGCGGGTCGATTCGCCGGTCGCCTCGGAGCTTGCGGGTGGTGCGCGGAGTGGGTGAGCGAAGCGGGAGTCGGGCGCGATGAAACCGGTCGCGATCCTGCCGGCGCTCTGCACGATCGGGAACGCCTTCTGTGGCTTCCTCGCGGTCGCCAAGGGCGCCGACGCGATCAGCCTGATCTGGCGCGCACCGTCACCACCGCCGCCGGAGACGATCGCGCAGTTCCACCACCTCTTCACGATCGGCTGCTGGCTGATCTTCCTCGCCAACGTCTTCGACGCGCTCGATGGCCGGCTGGCGCGGATGACCAAGGCGACCAGCGAGTTCGGCGCGATGCTCGACTCGCTCTGCGACATGCTGACGTTCGGCGCGGCGCCGGCGTTCCTCGTGAAGTTCCTCTTCGAGTCGGAGCGGCTGATCGCCGAGCAGACGTTCAGCCCGAAGACCGTGTTGTTGATGTGCTTCCTCTACGTCTGTTGCGCGGCGCTGCGGCTCGCGCGTTTCACGGCGGCGACCGACGACGACCCCGAGTCGCACAACTTCTTCAAGGGGCTGCCAACACCGGCGGCAGCCGGCTTCGTGGCGTCCGGGATCCTCTTCTATTTCTTCCTCAGCGGGCCCGACGCGCCCCACTGGCTGGCCGCGCGGCGCGGCACGTTCCTGACCTTGCTGCTCGCTTGCTTGCCGATGCTGGCGCTGCTGATGGTGTCGCACCTCAAATATGTCCACATCGTGAACCAGTTCATGCGCGGCCGCCACGCCTACACCTACGTCGCGCAGATCGTGCTGACGATCCTCGCGCTCTCGCTCGTCCAGGACTACGCGTTGGTACTGCTCTGCATGGGGTATGTGGTGATCTGTCCGACGGTCTCGATGCTGGAGCGCGTCTTCAAGCGCCCGCTCTGGCCGCAGCCGCCGCGTCGAGGCGAAGGTGAGGCGGCATGACGAGCGAGAGCTGCAGCCAGCACGCGGATCACCCCACCGACCCCCGCAACCGGGCGGCGATCGCCTTTGGCTCGAACCTCGGCGACCGCGCGGCGCATCTGGCAACCGCGCTCGCGCGACTCGAGTGCGAGCCCGGTGTCGCGATCCTCGCGCGCTCGACGATCCGCGAGACGCGTCCGGTCGGTGGGCCACCGCAAGGCGATTTCCTGAACAGCGTCGTGCTCGTCGAAACGCGGCGAACGGCGCGCGAGCTGCTCACCCTGTTGCAGCAGATCGAGGCCGCCGGCGGCCGCGTTCGCCGTGAGCACGCCGGCCCGCGCACCATCGACCTCGATCTGATCTTGTTCGGCGATCAGGTGGTCGACGAGCCCGACTTGACGATCCCCCACCCGCGCGCCCACCAGCGCCGCTTCGTCCTCGAGCCGCTCGCCGAGGTCGCAGCCGACTGGGTCCATCCGACGCTGCGCCTTCGGGTGAGCGACCTCCTCGCGCGCTGCCACGAGGAGACGCGCGCGTGCCACGCGTGATGCAGACGATCGACCGTGGCACGGCGATGCGGTCGACGGCGCACGGGTGGCGCCGCGCCGGCGAGACGATCGGCTTCGTACCGACGATGGGGGCGCTCCACGCGGGCCATGTGAGCCTCGTCGAACGCGCGCGCGCGGAGTGCCATCGCGTGGTCGTGTCGATCTTCGTCAATCCGCTGCAGTTCGGGCCGAGCGAGGATCTCGCCCGCTACCCGCGCGACCTCGAAGGCGATCGGCGGCTCCTCGAAGCGGCCGGAGTCGACGCGCTCTTCACGACCACGCCGGCGGAGATGTATCGGGCCGGCTTCCAGACCCACGTCGTGCCGGGGGAGCTGTCGTTGCCCTTGTGCGGTGCGCGCCGGCCCGGCCACTTCCGCGGCGTCACCACGGTGGTCGCCAAGCTCTTCCATCTCGTGGTGCCGCACCAGGCGTACTTCGGTCAGAAGGACTTCCAGCAGGCGCGCGTGCTGCAGCAGATGGTCGCGGACCTCGACTTCGATTTGCGGCTGCGCATCCTGCCCACCCACCGCGAGCCCGACGGCCTGGCGATGTCGAGCCGCAACCGCTACCTCTCCACCGACGAGCGGCGCGAGGCCCCGGAGCTGCACCGCTCACTGGCCGCGGTGCGTGCCGCGTTCGACGCCGGTGAGCGCGACCCGCGGCGGCTCGCCGAAGCGGGACGTACGCGGCTCGCGAACCGCCCGGCATTTCGCCTCGACTATCTCGACGTCCTCGACGACGAGACGCTCGCCGCGCCGGACCGGCTGGCGACCGGCGGCGTCGTCGCCGTGGCGGTGTTCCTCGGCACGACGCGATTGATCGACAACGTCCTGCTCGGTAGCGCGGAGCAGCGACTCGGCTAGCAGGTTGCACGTGCGGCGCGACGGTGCGCCTGCAGAGACCACCTCGAGGGAGCACCATGATCCTGCGCGAGATGATGAAGGCGAAGATCCACGCGATCACGGTGACCGACAAGAACCTCCACTACACCGGGAGCCTCGGCATCGACGCGACCCTGCTCGAATCGGCCGGCATCCTGCCCTTCGAGAAGATCCAGGTCGTGAACCTCGCGAACGGCGAGCGCATGTGGACCTACGCGATCCGCGAGGAGCCCGACTCGGGCAAGTGTGTGTTGAACGGCGGCATGGCGAAGAAGGGGAGCGCCGGCGACAAGCTGCTCGTCATCACCTACGTCCACGTCGACGAGGAGACGGCGCGCACGCTGCGCCCGCAGGTGATCGTCATGCAAGGCGACGACAACCGCCAGTTCGAGCTGCGGAACGGGTGAGTGGCGCGCCGACTCTGAACTGAGAGCGTGAGCAGGAATCGCGGACCGAGCCAGACGAAGCGCCGCGCCCGCCTGGCAAGGCGCGCCGACGATCCGTATCAACCGGAGAGATACGGAGAGGAGGCGCAACGCCGCCAGGCGGGATGCGCCGCGAGTCTGGCGACGGGAGCGATTTCTGCTCACGCTCTGAGTGAATCCTGGAGCCTCGTCGCGCGACGCCAAGACTCCACAGAAGCAGCCCCGGCACCGTAGGTGCCGCGCCGCTCATCAAGCGGCGAGGAGGGGGAGGCCGCGTGTCGCGGCCGACGTGGGGGAGGGTCCGCCCTAACCCTGCCCCACAAGTCCTCCCGCTGGACACGGCCGACTACGCCGAGGACAAGAAGAGCCGGTAGGCCGTCGTGATGTCGGTGAGGCGTTCGAGACCTTTCCACACGGTCTCGGCGCCCGGGTTCTTCGAGCC
>CAYRQC010000045.1:0-6052 GCA_964426265.1 uncultured Phycisphaerales bacterium
GGCGAGGAAGGGGCCGACCAACCACGCAAACCGCGCGAGTGGTCGGCGTTTCGTGAAACCGAGCACGAGCACGGCTGCGCCCGCAGCGACAAACAAGCCCGGTTCGCCCTCACGAAGGACCCGCCCTGCAAACGAGCTGTGGTGGAGGAGCGCGCGCTTCAGCTCTGAAACGCTGTTCAGGCTCGGCAGGAATCCGCGGACGTAATCGGTGAACTGACGAGCTCGTGCCGACAGCGGCGCACTGCCCTCCACCTGGAGCGCATGCGCGATCAAGGCCGCGGCGCCCACCACGCCGAGCGGCACGAGCACCAGCTGGAGCCAGCGTCGCGGAGCGCGCGGTGCCGTGGCACTCCCCGAATCCGGCCAGAGCTCCGCCGCCATCCACGGCAGTGCGAGCACCGACACGACGTGAAAGCCGATCGGCAGCGCGCCGGCCAAAGCAACTACCAGCGCACAGCCGACTACCGATCGTGGTCGCAGCGACCGTCCCAGCGTGACCGCCGCGACGAGTGCCGCGAGGAGCAGGGTCGATGGCTCGACGACCCCCGTCTGCCACCAGACCAGCGGTGACGTCGTCACGAGCAACGCCGCGCACAACGCCGCGACCCGTGGTGCGCCGAGGCTGACGCCACGCCTCCAGAGCAGCACGAAGGCGGTTGCTGCTCCGAGCACCGACCAGACCTTCGCGAGCAGCTCGATCGGTGGAGTCGTGATCGTCGAGAACCACGACGAGAGGCGGATCAGCTCCGGATAGAAGAGGTGGGTGAGATCGATCTGCGCCGGGTCTTGTGCGCGCTCGAGGAATCCGATTCCGTCCCAGTGGACCCCGCCGGGCAGCAAGGCTCCGTAGAGCGCGCAATGAAGCAGGAAACCGCAGACGAGCGCCGCGGCGCCGGGCGCGTGCTCCGGCGGAGTCGCGTCCGGTTGGACGGGCGGTGGCAGCGCGGCCGATGCCGTTGGAGAATCGGAACTCATGCGCGAGATTCTGCTCCGGGCCGATGCAAGCGCGAAACGAAGATGAGGTCATGAGCACGGCCGACACGCAATCGACGCCGGAGGTGAGCGCCCAAATGCTGCCACACCTCCAGTTGTTCGTCGTTTCGCGTGGCGCGACTTGGCTCGTGGCGCCGATTCGTGGCGGCGCGGTCGACCTCGCCGACCTCATCCAGGTGGCCGGTGCCGGCCGCCGTGCCCTGGAGCATCTGGAGGCCGGCGGCGCGCCACAGGAGCTCCCTGGTCTCCTGTTGAGCATGGGTGCGAGCGACGCCAAGAGCGCGGCGGCGGACGCCGATCGCTTTCTCGCCGAGCTCGCGCGGAAGGGAGTCTTGCAGGGAGACGGTAATCACGGGGAGGTCGGCGCCGACGCGGGTCGTCGCACGATGGAACCGATTGCGACGGCACCGGCCGCTGCGTTGTCCGGTCCGGATGCCGAGGCGGTCGCGCGAGCGATCCTCGGGCGCGGGCTGCGCCTGCGCTTCCAGGCGCGCGGCGCCAGCATGCGGCCGCAGATCGGCGACGGCTGGCTGCTCGAGGTTGCGGCACGGCCATTCGACGCACTGCGGCGCGGAGACGTCGCGCTCTACCGCATGGACGAGCATCCGCTCGTCGCCCACCGGATCCTCGATCGGCACGGGCCCATCCGGCACGCACGCGGTGATTCGTGCGCTCGCGTCGACGCGGTCACCGTGGAGACGTACCTCGGCGTCGTGACCGGCGCGGCGCGGACGCGGGCGGAGCTCGAGAGCAGCCGGTCGACGGAGTGGACGACGTCGTGGCGCCGCGCGCTCGGCTTGTGGTCGGGCGCGCTGCATGCCGGCGCGACGTGGCTCTTCCGCGTGCTGATCGCCCGACCGCTGCGCAGCCGGCTCGATCGCCGCTCGTGGGTGCGTGCGCTGCTGCAGTTCACGCTGCGCGCGACGAGCGGCGTGTTGCGCCTGGTCGAGCGCCGGGCCGACCGGTGGCGCCGGCCGCTCGATGTGCTGCGTGCCGCGTTGATGTCGACCGTCGAGAAGGACGAGCAGCGGCGCCGTCTCTACGCGCGGCGCGCGGTTCGTTCGTTCACGGCAAGCGACGAAAACCTCGAGGCGGGGCTGACATTGCTGGAAGAGACGCTGCTGGCGCGCCATCCCTTGGCGCGAGGTAGCCGTGTGCTGGTGCTCGGTTGCGGACCCGGTCGCGAGTGCCGGGTGCTCGCGCAACGGGAGCTCGAGGTCACCGGCCTCGACCGCGACGAAGCCATGCTCGAGCGGGCGCGTCACTACCTCGATCAGAACGGAGTGCGCGCGCGGCTGCTCTGCGGCGAGGCGCACGCGTTCACGGTGGAGGGGCCACCGTTCGATGCGATCCTCGTCTTCTCCGGGCTCTACAACATGTTGCTGCCGCGGTCGCGCCGGATCGAGCTGCTCGATTGCGCGCGACGCCACCTCCGGCCGGGCGGCCGCGTGCTGCTCACCTGCTTGTCGCGCTATCTCGAGCCCGGGGCGCTGCCGCCGCTATCGGTGAAGAGCGCCGTCGAGTCGCTCAACCCTGAGCACCAGACGGGCGATCTCCTGTTGCTGAACGAAGTGATCCACGTCTTCCAACATCCCGACGAGCTGGCGGCCGAGGCGATCGAGGCGGGGTTGCGCGTCGTCGAGATCTTCCGCGATCAGCGAGCGTACGACCGCGCCGAGGGGCGCGTGCGCAGCTATGCGGTGTTCGAGCGACCGTGATCCGGACGGTCGCGCGCGGTCTCTGGTTCCTGGCGCAAGTCGCGGTCAGCGGCGTGGCATTGCCCTGGCTTTGGATCGCGCGGCGACACGCGCTGCTGGTGCTGACGCACGCCACCGACGTCGATGCCAGCGGCGACGATGTGCAGATGGGAGCGTTGCTGCAGGCGCTCGAACGGCGGGGTGATCGCTATTTCGAAGTGCGCTGGATTCCGCTCGATCGCACGCTGCTCCGTGAGCTCGGCCGTGGCCGCCGCCCGTTTGTTGGTCACGCCGCGCTCCTGGGCGTCGCGCGTCTCGCGAGCTTCCTCGGAATGGGCACGCGCGAAGTGTGGCGCGTGCGACTCGCGCGGGTCGTGCTGGCTGTCGTGCGTCCGCGCGCGGTGCTGCTGATCGACGAGTCGGGATCGGGTCAGCCGTGGTTGAAGGCCGCGCGGCGCCGCGGCGTGCCGTCGATCGGCATCCAGCACGGTGACTTCCAAGCGGACGACCCGCTCTACGGTCGCGTGGGAGTTGAGGCGCGCGCTGGTGAGCCCGCGGATCGTCTGTGCGTGTGGAGCCCGTGGTTCCAGCGACGGCTGCTTGGAATCTCGCCGATCTACACGGAAGCGAACACGATCGTGACCGGGCGGCTGGTCCATGCGCGACATGGGTCGGCGAAGTCGGCGGCGTTGGCTGACTCGCGCGCGCCTCGCTCGCGCGACGCAAGCAGGGTGTCCGTGCTGCTGATCGGTGAGAGCGCGCCTGAGTTCGCGGCGCAGGTCGAGTCGTTCGTCCAGGCGGTTGCGGCCGACCGTGCCATCGAGATGCGGGTCCGCTCACACCCCGGCGCGCGGGGCGCCTTTCGGGACCTCGTCGACGCGCCGGGGTCGCTGATCGACGCGTTGGCCGGCGCTGACGTCGTGATCGGAGTCCGGTCGTCGGCACTGCTCGAGGCGCTGTTTTTCGGGGTCCCGGTGATTGTGCTGCTCTCGAAGCTGCAACCCGACCCGGGTGGCTTGGTGCGCGAAGGCGCGGCCACCGGCTGCGATTCACCCGAGCGGCTGGCCGCGCTCTGTATCCGACTCTCGTCGGAGGCAGAGAGGGCTCCGGCACGATCGTTTCACGAACGGGTTTGGGGTGGCGCTTCCGAGGACCCTGCCCAGGCAGTTCTCGCGATTCTCGATGCCGAGCTTGCACGACAGGCTCGTGGCTGAGAGCGCTCGGGGGATTGCCGAAAGTCACTCGGAACCGTGAAGTCGAGACAACGGATGTCTTCCATGCGAAGTTCCACTGCTCGACCGGCGCACGGGAAGAAGACTGTTCCATTCCGGTGCGTAACGCCTTGACCGTTCTAGATTCGCACCCTTGAATGCCGACCCGTGCTATCAGCCACCCGGTGCGCGTAACGACCGCAGCACCGTTCCCCCCCAACGGAGATTGGCGACCATGACGACGGAACGACAGGACGGCCGGACGGCCGAACGTGACGCCTCGAAGACTGACAAGCTCGCGGAGCTCGGGACGAAGCTGCGCTACGAGGCCCCGACGGTCGAGTCGGTCACGCTCTCTGCGGAAGCCGCCGAGGCGATGACCTGAAACCTCGTCTCCACCTCCTAACGGAGGTGGTCCAGGCCGGTCGGCCTGGGCCCAACGATGGACTCCTACGAAACAACGACTTCCGCGACGGCTCTTGCGACCACTTCCGCGGCGGCGGTGCCGCTACGTGCCCTCGCTCTCGAGCTGACCAAGGGTTGCAACCTCCGTTGCGGCTACTGCTTCTACGCAGACCGGACGGATGCCTACGACGCCGCGAACCGGATGAGCGAGGAGACGGCGTTTCGTGCCGTCGATCGGCTGGTCGAAGACGCTCCCGCCGGCGAGGCGGCCCATCTCCACTTCTTCGGTGGTGAGCCACTGCTCGACTTCCCGTTGGTGAAGGCCACGACGGAGTACGCACTGCGCCGCGCGGCCGAGAAGCAGCGCAAGATCACGTTCGAAGTCACGACCAACGGCACCCGGTTCGACGATGCGGTCATCGACCATCTCAACCGACACGCCTTCCAGGTCGGTGTCAGCTTCGACGGTCCGCCGGAGATCCAGGACAGTGCGCGGCCCTGGAAAGGCGGCAGCTCACA
This sequence comes from uncultured Phycisphaerales bacterium, assembly GCA_964426265.1. GTDB lineage: Bacteria > Planctomycetota > B15-G4 > B15-G4 > SIAN01 > SIAN01. The sequence goes on from CAYRQC010000045.1 coordinate 4,826, forward strand.
CGCGCTGGCGCTGCCCGGTATCCGCAAGCTGGTCGAATCGCGGCGCGGGACGCCGCTCGAGGCCAAGACCCACTGCAGCGTCGTCGTCACGCGCCGCGACCTCGATCTCGTCAAGATCACTCGCTACCTGGAGGAGCTCGGCTTCCGGAAGATCCTCCTGACGTCGGCGACCGACAACCAATCGCAGCCGATCTTCGCCTTCCGCGAGAGCGACCTTCCCGCGCTTCGCGAGGCCTACGACCGGCTGGCGGCCGAATACGAGCGGCGGGTGCGCGCCGGAGAGCCGGTCGCCGAGAACTGGTTCCCCGACCTGATGGAACGGCTTCTTTCGGGAGAGCGCCGAACGCAGTTCTGTGGCGGCGGGATGGACTACTTGGGAGTCGCTGCCGACGGCAAGCTCCACTTGTGCTACCGCTTCTTCGAGAACGACGAGTTCGCGATGGGCGACGTGAAGAGCGGCGTCGACCGGACCGTGACGCAACGTCTCCTCGACGAGTCGATCGAGAAGCGCCCGACCTGCTCCACCTGCTGGGCGCGCCACTTTTGTGGCGGTGGCTGCCATCATGACAACCTGATGGCGAGTGGTTCGACCAGCGAGCCCAACTACGTGACCTGCGAGATCTTCCGGCACAGCATGTCGCGGACCCTGGAGGCCTGGGGCCGGCTCTCGAAGGACGGCAAGATCGGAGGCCGACGCATGAGCACGCTGCCGACCAGCAACGCGCAACCGACCGCCAGTCCGGCCGCGTTCGGGGCGGGCGATCGTCCGAAGCGCACCCCGGGTTGCCATGTGCGCGACCTCGGCAACGAGCACATCGTCTATGAGCCGCACCACCACGAGGTCGCGGTGCTGAACCCGACGGCCTGGTTCATCTTCGAATGCTGCGACGGCTCACGCACGGTCGCGCAGATCGCCGAAGAGATGTCCAAGCGCTTCGACGCACCGGTCGACGTGCTGCGCCTCGACCTGCAGCGGACGCTCACGGAGATTCGCGGGCGCAACCTGATCGCGACTTGAGAGGGTCATGTCCGCGTCCAGCGCATCCCGGGCACGGCTCTCGCTGTCGCTGCTGTCGGTCGCAGTCGACGTCGAGTGCTCCGAGGACGAGATCGCGAGTGTGCTCGGCACGTGCTATCAGCGGGTGCGCGACGCGGATGAAGCCGCAACGGACGAGGCCGCGCGACCGGCGTTGCGAAGCCGCCTGATCGGCATCGACGCCGGGGTCT
>CAYRQC010000046.1:0-3659 GCA_964426265.1 uncultured Phycisphaerales bacterium
CAGGTTCATGCCAACGAACGGTGCGAAACGCGGCAGCTCGAGCCGCTCGAGCCCGAGCCGATAGAGCGCAACGGCGGCCAGCATCGCACCGGCCGCGGCCAGCACGCGCAGTCCCGGCAGGAGCAGCGCCCGGCGACGATCGAGCGTCGCCAGCTCGAGCCCGCGTGTCAGCAGCCACGCATTGAAGAGGGTCGCGATCGTGGTCGCCGTCGCGAGGCCGGCTGCGCCAAACGGCACCACCAGCGCGAAGTCGAGGACGATGTTCACGACCACTGCGAGCGCGCTCACGACGACCGGTCGCCGTTGGTGGCCACGCGCGTACTCGGCGCGCGCGAGCAGCAGCACCGCGGTCTGGAAGAAGAGCGTGGGCGCATACGCGGCCATGCAGCCACCGCTCGACTCGGCATCGTCGGCGCCGAACTCGCCGCCTTCGAAGAGCAGCCCCATGATCGGTGCGGCGAGCGTGACGAGCCCGAAGATCGCCGGGAGGCAGAGCGTCGCGGTCGTGCGCAGCGCGGCGCCGAGCGTCGACGCCAGCTCGCGGTCGTCCTGGTTTGCGGCGGCGCGCGCGAGGGCCGGGTAGATCGCCGTGCCCATCGCCACGCCAACGACGCCGAGTGGCAATTGCATCAACCGGTTGCCGAGGTAGAGCTGCGTGATGGCACCGGCGCCGGGGATCATCCATTCGGCGACGAAACGATCGACCAGGATGTTGATCTGGCTCGCCGCGAGCCCGAGCACCATCGGCGCCATACGCCGCGACACTTCGGCGACCTCGCGCGTGCGGAGCGGCGCCGGCGCGAGACAGTTCTCGCCGATGCGGAGCAGCTCGATCCATTGGCAGACGACCTGGAGCACCCCGCCGGCCAGGATCCCGATCGCGACCCAGGTCGGATCGGCCGGTCCGCCGTGCGCGAGCCAGCCGGCGACGAGTGCCCCCGCGATCCAGGTGACGTTGCCGAGTGCCGGCGCGAGTGCCGGGATGAAGAAGCGGCCCGCGAGATTCGCGACCGCCTGCATCTGGCCGGCGACACAGATGAAGACGAGGTAGGGCAGCGTCCAACGCAGCAGATGGAGCGTCTCGAGACCGGTCGCGTCCGATTCGAAGAGGCGGAGCAGCCAGCGCTCGGGCAGCAGGAGCAGCGCGGCCAGCAGCGCGAGTGTGAGCGGCACCAGGGTCGCGATCAGCGACCAGATCACCGAGCGCGCGACGCGGTTGCGCCCGGCGCGCCCCTCGCGTTTCTCGGTCTCCGCCAGTACCGGGACGAGTGCCGCCGACAGCGCTCCTTCGCCAAAGAGGCGGCGAAAGAGGTTCGGGATCGTCCAGGCCAGGAAGATCGCGTCGGCCGTCGCCTGCGAGAAGAAGTAGACCGTCACCTTGTCGCGCACCAGGCCGAGCACGCGGCTCGCCATGGTCGCGAGTGCGATGCTGCGCGCCGGTCGGACGGCGGCGAGCGAGTCAGTTTCGGTCGAGGGCATCAGGCGAGGGTCTCGAAGGGCGCCGCTCTGCGAATCTGCCGAGAATGCCGCCGTCCACTCGCGGTTCCAATGGCGGCGCCAGCGCGATGGCGGGGCGGCGCCGAAGCGCGCGGACGAAGCTGCGCGATTTTCATGTCACCACGCGCGTCGGCGTACGTCTTGTCCGCCACGTGCCTGACTTTCGCTTCATCCTCGACGACCTCACTTGCTGCAGCGACCAGCAGTTGCACAGCAGAAAACTCGATCCGATCACGTTGCTGACCCTGCTGGCATTGAAGCACGCGCGGACGGCCCCGGACTTGGGCGAGCTCCTGCTGTCGTGGCGGCCGTTGATGAAGGCGGCCGTGCGTCTTCCGGGAGGGCGCGAGGCTCTGGCCCAGATCCTGCGCTATGTTGCGGAGGTCAGCAATCGAGTGGACCGCGCCTTCCTCCTGGAAGAGCTGATACCCAGCTTGGACGATGACGACGTACGGGAGACGACCATGACGTTGGCAGAGGAGTTGAGAGCGGAGGGGCGCGAGCAGGGGCTCGAGAAAGGGCTCGAGCAAGGCTGCTTGCAGGGACGACGGGACATGCTGCTCCGCCAGCTCAGCCGGCGGTTCGGCGAGCTGCCGCAGTCGGCAATCGATCGGGTCAACGCCGCTGCCGCGGAATGGCTCGATGCATGGGCGGTGAGAATCTTCGACGCGCAATCGCTGGATGCGGCAATCGCGGGGTGACACCGAGGTGGGTGGGACCACAGTCGGTGTCGTGAGCCGCCGGCCGTGAAATCGGAAGTGGCAGGCTCTGCGGGCATGCCTCAGGGTGTGAGCACGAATCCCGGCTTACTTCGGCTGGCTGCGCCTTGGCGCGTTGTGCCTCCTTGCCGCGTCGCATCAGCTCTTGACCGATTGCACCGCCATTGGCCGGCCGCCCTGGTCGACGGCGACATAGACCACCTCGGCCGTGGTCACGTCGACCTTCTGGTTGCAATCGGAGAAGCGTTCGGCCTCGACGCGGATCTGGACGGTGATCGAAGTCGTGCCGACCTTCAGCACCTTGCCCCAATAGGAGACGACGTCCCCCACGTAGACCGGCGCGATGAACTTGACCTCTTTCATGGCGACGGTGACGAAGCGGTGGCAGGCGCGGTGGCGGGCGGTCGCGGCGCCGGCCAGGTCGGTCTGCGCGAGGATCACGCCGCCGAAGATCGTCCCGCCGCCGTTGGTGTCGCGCGGCAGCAGGATGGTGCGCAGCGCGAGGCTCTCAGTGGACTTGTCCTCGGTGGCTTCGTTCATGGTCTCTCGGGGTGTCGAGGTGCGAGGCTCGGCCGGTTCAGCGCGTCGTCAGTGCTCTTCGAGGTGCTGCCCGAACAAGAGCGCCGCCGCGGCCAGGCCGACCAGCAGCAGCACGATCTTGCGGCCACGATCCGTGCGGCCGTGAAAAACTTCGGGGAGCAGCTCGCCGACCGCCACGTAGAGAAAGGTGCCGGCGGCGAGCCCTTCTGCGGGACCGAGGATCTGCTCTTCGAGGTGCGCGGCGGTGAGCCACCCTGCGAGCAGCCGGCCGATCGCGATGCCGACCGGAGTCACCAGCGCATAGGCCGAGAGCAGCAGGACGATCCGTCGCCGCGAGAACCCGGCGAGCAGCAGCACGGTCACGAGCGAAAACGCCTCCGCCGACTTGTGGGAGAGCGTCGCGGTCACGAGTGCCCGGAAGAACTCCGGCTGGCCGAATGCGAGCCCGATCCCGATTGCTCCACCGAGCGTGTGCACCGCGAGCCCGACGAACGTCGCGATACCGACCACGCGGTGGCCGCCGTGGTGGGCCGGATGCTCGGGCGGCAATGCATGCGCGTGCAGGTGGACCTGGCCGTGGTGGTCGTGTGCGTCGTGGTGCTCATGATGTTCATGATTCGGCACCGCCCGCGGATCGGCCGGCTCGTGCGGCTCGTCGTGCCGCAGCATCACTTCGGCGAAGAAGACCGCGAGCATCCCGGCGAGCACGCAGCTCCACATCGTGGTCGGCGCGCCTTGGTGTGCGACCTCGGGCAGCAGGTGGAGGAAGGTCACGCCGAGGAAGAAGCCGCACGCGAGCGCGACCACCGCGTGCAGCACGCGATCCGACAGCTTGAGCAGCAGCGGCACCACGCCGGCGCTGAGGACCAGCGCAAAGACCAGGAGCCCGACCGTGAGCGGGGA
>CAYRQC010000047.1:0-2568 GCA_964426265.1 uncultured Phycisphaerales bacterium
GCGTAGTTCACGCCGTGCTCGAGCTGCCCGAGCGTCCCGTAGTGGTAATGCAGGCCCGCTCCGCCACCGATCTCCACGCCCACGTGGGAGGTCGGGACGTAGTCCGCCAACGGGTCGGCGTCGGTCACTTCGCGCTGCCCCACGCTGATCGCGTACATCCGCGGGCGCAGGTCCATCCCCCAGATGGTCTTCGTGCAGAGCTCGCCGATGTAGAAGCGCAGGTCCGGCGTGCCGAGGTCGAGTCGCCACCGCGCCAGGAGATTCTTCAGGTTCTTGCCGTAGGCCTCCATGTAGCCCGGGTCGAACATGTCGTTCTCACCCTGATGCCACATGAAGCCCTCGATCCGGTAGCGGATCTTCCTCCGACCCAGGTCGGCGAGGGCGGCGCGGATCCACTTCAGAGTCAGGGGGTACATCGCGAAGCCGGTCGGCGCGTCGGGGTTCCAGTCTCCGCCGAGATGGGTGCCGCCGGCAGCACACTTGATGATGGCGATCGGGGCCTTGATGTTGTGGGTGACCTCGCGCGCGAAGCTCAGCTCCGGCCCGACGACGTTGTCCACTGGTTGGAGCTCCACCCAACCGTCGGACTCGAGCTTCTCCTCCCGCCCGATGCAGTAGGAGAACTTGACCCCCTTCTGCGGCTTCTCCAGCCCCGTGAACGGCGGGAAGCGTGCGATGTCGGCCACCTTCGAGTCCGAGCCGACCATGTTGGACTGCCCGGCGAAGATGAACACGCGCAGCGTCTTCTCGTCGTCCTCGGCTCGCAGCGAGCCGGCGCCGATTGCAGCGAGCAGCAGCGCCGCGAGAACGCGAGCGATGGGGTCAAGGTGTGCGAGGCGCCGAGGCTTCTGCGACGACATCCGTGCGTGCTCCGATGCGGGGTTGATACGGCGGCGTAGTGTGGACGCTCTGGCGTGCGAGGCCCAACGATCATCGGCGCCACCGGCATGATGTCGAGTCGCTGAACACCCGGAGTCGTCGCCATCGGAAACGATCGCTGCCCGTCGTTCGCTGATTCCGAAGCAGGGCAGGCCGGTCGGGTCGGGTACCTGCTCGCTGCCACGATCGCGGTTGCGTTGGCGGCTTGCAGCGAGCGGCGGCCGACGCGCGCTGCGCGGCCGCCTGTCGTCGCGGGGCTGGCGCAGCCGGGATTGACAGCGCGCACTCGCGGGCTCGTGCTCCTCGGCGAGCTGGGTTGTGTCAGCTGTCACCTCCAGGAAACCGGAGCGCCGGTGGCCGAGGCGCGCACCGGCCCCGACCTCGCGACGCTCGGCGAGCGCGTGCGTCCCGACTGGGTCGCCCGCTTACTCGCCGATCCTCTGGCGGTGGCGCCGGGCACGCCGATGCCCGATCTGCTTCGCGACCTCGAAGCACCCGCGCGGTTGGAGGCCGCCGAAGGGCTGTCACACTACGTGCGCTCGTTCGCGGCGCCGCCGCCGGTCGCCGAGGCGATCGACCCGGCGGCGGTGGCGCGCGGGCGGCCGCTGTTCCACGAGATCGGCTGCGTGGCGTGTCATGCGCCGCGCGACGAATCAGGCCAGGAAGTGCCGACGCCCGACTCGGTGCCGCTCGGGTGCCTGGTCGAGAAGTACCCGTTTCAAGGCCTGCGCACGTTCCTGCTGGCCCCGCACCTGGCGCACCCGGCGATGCGTATGCCGGACCTGCACCTTTGCCCGGCTGAAGCGCACGACCTCGCGAGCTACCTGCTCGCGGATTCCTCGCCCAGCGTCACGGTCGCCCGGTCGCAGTCGTCGCCTTCGTCCGTCGAGGTCGACCGGGTCGCAACGGGTCGCGTGCTCTTCGCCGAACGCGGCTGCGCGCATTGTCATGCCGTGGCCGATCCCGACCGCGCTGCGGCGCGGCGCCCGAAGGCGATGCGCGAGCTCGAGCCGGGCCGCGGTTGCATGTCGGGGGGCATCGGGCCCTGGCCGTTCTATGCACTCACGCCGGAACAGCGCGCCGATCTCACGGCCGCGATGACCGCGGGCACTGCACCCGAGGACGACGAGCAGCGGATCCTGCGGCTGCTGGCGTCGCGTAACTGCACGGCGTGCCACGCGCGCGGCGCGTTCGGTGGTGTCGCAACGGAACGTGCTCCGTACTTCGTCAGCAACGATCCGAGCGTCGGCGCGGAGAGTCGGCTGCCGCCGCCGTTGACCGGAGTCGGCGCGAAGCTGCAGCGCGAGTGGCTCGCCGATGCGATCGCGCACGGCCAGTCGGCGCGTCCGTACCTGCGCACGCGCATGCCGGGATTCGGCGCGCAGCTCGGCGAAGAGCTCGCGGAGCTGTTCGCGCGCGTCGACGGTCTGCCGCCGCTCGAGGTGGCGCCGTTGCCCGAGGACGAGAAGCAGGCGCGCGCCGTCACCGACCTCGGCCGCGAGCTCGTCGGCGACCACGGGATGAGCTGCATCACCTGCCACGCCTTCGCCGGCGAGCGGGTCGGCACGATGGGAGGGATCGTCCTCGTCGAGTCGACCGCGCTGCGCCTCCGCCCGCAGTGGTTCGCGCAGTTCCTGCGCGCGCAGCTGCGCATGCTGCCCGGGACGCTGAGGCCGCAGTTCTTTCCCG
>CAYRQC010000048.1:0-3021 GCA_964426265.1 uncultured Phycisphaerales bacterium
CCGGGGTCAGGGTGCGTGGGGACGCGAAGCCCCTCCACCTGCGCTTCCTTGGCCCCTGCCTCCGGGAAGAACCGCTTTGGCCTGGGGGTGCGCGGCTCGCCTCGCCGGTCAGCTCTGCAGGAAGTAGAACTCGCCTTGCAGGATGCCGAGCGCCGCGCTGGCGAGAGTCTCGCTGGTGGCCGCCTTGTTGGCATCCAGCTCGCTGCGGAGCTTCGCGACCTGCTCCTGGCGCAGGCGCGGCAGCTCGCCGAGCTGGGACTGGAGCGCCGCGACGTCGCGCTCGAGGTCGGGAGAGCGCTCGATGCGGTCGCCGGCCGCGCCGAGCGGTGGAACTGGACGCGCGGGTGCGGCGTCGAGCGGGGCGCCCGCTGCGGGCGGCGTCGAGCCGACCGTCGCATCGGTGGACCTGGAACGCGCCGCGACGTCATTCGCGCGGCTCGGCTGGTTGGCCGGGATCAAGTTCGAAACATCCATGAGACTCGACCTCGCGAAAAGGGGAGCGTCCGCCCCTCGTTTCCTTCGTTGCTCTCATCGACCAGCGGGCGGCGTTTTTTGAGCTGATTCGCGAGGTGGTCGGAACGAGTTTCCGCCGCTGCCGCCGCCGCCCGGAATCCCCTTCCAGTGGTGCGCGCCCACCGCGCCCGTCGCGCCGGCCGTTCCGTGGCTCCGGCGGGTCCTCTCAAGCCCAGTGCTGAGGCCAGGTTACGTCGACCGCCGTCGGCTCGATTCGAGCCGCTGAACTCGCCCGGCACCCGGGTTGCCAACGGTCCTCCCTCGAGGAGGAATCGCACCGTTGCCACTTTCGACGATCACGTCTGCACGCTCCGCGACCCACACCGCCGAAGGCCCGGATGGCCCCACGTCGGAGGAGTCCGCTTCGGGGCGCGTCCGCTTTGCGGATGAGCTCGGACGCGAGACTGCCTCGATCGCACCGGAGTTCGAGCACGCCGAAGTGGACGGCCAGCCAGACCGTGCGACGTCTCGAGTCGCAGTCGATGCAACCAAGCGCAACGCCGATCGCGATGCCGAGCGAGCCAGGAGAGCGACGCCCGCGGAACGTGACGATCTCGACGCCGACGCGGACGCCGACACGGACGCGGAGGCACTGGCTCTTCTCGTGGCGGTTCTGCCGCCGCCGACTACACCCGTAGTCGTGACGCTCCCGCCGGGCGATCCACTCGCCAGTCAAATCACCGCGAACAGCGCGGTGGCAACGCTCGATGCGGCAGTCGCCGTCGCGCCGCCCCTCCTGCCGGGCGAGTCGCCCGCGACCCTCTTCGACGAAGTGAGCGTGACGCAGTTGAGCCGCGCGGCGATCGCAGCCGCAGTCGATGCGACCGATGCTATCGACGCCGCCAACGCAGCCGAATCCGCCGATTCGACCCACTCCATGGCCGCGGTCGATGGCGTCGAATCACTCGCGACCGCCATCGCCCACGGAGCGGCAGCGGAGCGGACGGCCGAAGTGGCGACCGGCTTCTCCACCCGCGCCACGTCGCCGCCCCAATCCGACCCGACCGAGCGGATCACGTCACTCGCGGAGCTGCCGCGACTGCTGCGGGCCGAGATCGATGGCTTCCTGCGGCTCGGCCGCCATGGCGAGCATTGGGAGGCCGAGCTCCGGCTCGATCCGCCCGAGCTCGGGGCGCTGCACATCCGCTTCGAGCTGGTCGGGCACCACCTGCACGGCCACTTCCGCTGCGAAGACGCGCGGCTCGAACCGGTGCTCGAAGAGCCCTTCAACGAATGGGAAGCAGCACAGCGTGAGCAGGGCGGAGGAGCGTCCTTCGACCTGTCGCGCGGTGCCAAGGAGGAGGAAGGGCGAACGCGGATCGCGTCGCGTGCCGAGCCGCCGCTCGGTGCCGTTGCGGTCGTCCCGCGCACCGCCCGAGGGGCTGGGCCGGACGGGAGTCGGATCGTCGACCTGCTGGCTTGAGGCAGGGGCATCCGGTCCCTCCGGCCCGGAACTTCTTTTTCGATCAGGGGAAGCAACCATGAACAGCATCGCCGCCACCGCATCCGCCCTCGACTCGAGCCGCGGAGTCAGCTCTGCGCTCACCGCCGAGCGGCTCGCGACGGGCCAGGACTTCTTCAAGCTGCTGAGTGCGCAGCTCTCGGCGCAGGATCCGCTGAACCCGATGGAGGACACCGAGTTCCTCGGGCAGCTCACGCAGTACAACCAGCTCGAGCAATCGCTCGAGACCAACCAGCGCCTCGGCGCGATGGTGACGCTGCAGGAGTCGCTCGCCGCGCTCTCGCAGATGACCCAGAGCGCATCGTTGATCGACAAGCAGGTCGACTTCATCGATCCAACCAGCGGCGACGCCACCAGTGGCACCGTGCAGGCGGTGCGCGTGGTCGACGGGCTGCTGGTCCTCGATGTCGATGGCGCCGCGGTACCGCTCCCGAACGTCACCGCCATCCGGTTGGACGAGTGACCCGATGTCGAACGCACTGACCTCGGCACTCTCCGGGCTGCGTGTGCACCAGCTCTTCCTCGATGTCGTCGGCAACAACCTCGCGAATGCGAGCACCACCGGCTACCACGCGAGCCGCGTCACCTTCGCCGACGTCTTCTCGCAGTCGATTCGATCGGGCTCGGCGCCCACCTCGACGCTCGGCGGCATCAACCCGGCGCAGATCGGGCTCGGTGTCCAGGTCCACTCGATCGACATCCGCGACGAGCAGGGCGTGCTCGACGACACCGGCCGGCCCTTCGACCTGGCGCTCCAGGGCGAAGGGTTCTTCGTGCTGAACGGCGGCGCGCGCAGCCTCTTCACGCGTGCCGGGACGTTCGGCATCGACCGCGACAACTACCTGGTCGACACCGGCACCGGTTACCGCGTGCAAAGCGCGACGGGCGCCGACATCGCATTGCCGCTCGACTCACTCCTTGCCGCCAAGGCGACCGCCACGATTGCCCTCGGAGGCAACCTGCCTGCGAAGGTGGGTGGCCCCCTGGCGGAGGTGCAGACGAGCGCGGCTCCGTACGAAGGTGGGACGGCCGCCACCATCAGCGGT
>CAYRQC010000049.1:0-11649 GCA_964426265.1 uncultured Phycisphaerales bacterium
GCCGGCACGACGATCCGCGTGAGCGTCAGCTCGTCCGGGGTGCAGGCGAACGGGCGCAGTGAGTCTCCGCGCGTCAGCGGCGACGGCCGCTTCGTCGTCTATGCGAGCTTCGCCACCAACCTGATCTCCGTCGACACCAACTCGAACGAGGACGTCTTCCAGTACGACGTGGCGACCGCCCTGACGACGCGGTTGAGCCGCAGCTCGGGGAACGTCGCCGGCAACCTCGCGAGCTACTCCCCTGCGATCTCCTATGACGGTCGCTACACCGCCTTCACGAGCAAGGCGACCAACCTCGTCGGCTCCGACACCAATGGAAGCTCGGACATCTTTCTCCGTGATCGTCAGAACGCGACCACGGTCCGGGTGAGCCTGGGCAACGGCGGCGTGCAGGGCAACAACGACAGCTTCAACCCCGCGATCTCGCGCGACGGCCGCTTCGTCGTCTTCGCGACGCACTCGTTCAACTGGGATTCGCTGGACCCCGACGGCGTCACCGACATCTACCGGCGCGACACGACGAACGCGACCACGACGCTGGTGTCGATCGATGCCGCCAACGTGAAGGGCAACTGGGATTCCGAAGTTGCGACGATCTCGGACGACGGGAATACGGTCGCATTCGAGAGCATTGCCACCGTGTGGCTGCCGGGCGACAACTTCGGCACGCCCGACCTCTTCGTCCGCGACGTGGTCGCCGGCACCATCACCTGCGCGAGTCTCGATTCCGATGGCGTCCCGGCGAGCTTCGGGTTCCGGAACTCCCGCCAGCCGTCGATCGCTGGTGACGGCGGCTCGCTTTTCTTCGGAAGTGCGTCCCAGTCCTTCGCGGAGGACGACTACAACAACTCGAATGACGTCTTCTGCCGCCACCGCGGGCTTGCGATGACGACGCGCCAGAGTGTTGCGCCGAACGGCGACGAGGCCGACCTCGGATCCGCCGGCTTCATCGCCCGCTGCAGCGGCGACGCCCGATTCGTCGTGTTCGCAAGCAGCGCGACCAACCTCGTCCCTGGCGGCTCGCTGACGCAGCACGTCTATCTGCGCGAGCGGACGCTCACTCCCGCGACCTGGGCGAACTACGGCGCGGGCTACCCGGGGACCCACGGAATCCCTTCATTGAGTCTGAGCGCGCTCCCGCAGTTGAATCAGTCGATCGACCTGCTCATCGACAACTCGTCCGGTCGCTGGGCGGTGGGGCTGCTGGTCCTCGGAGTACAGAAGGTCGCCTGGCCGATGGGTTGGGGCGGGGATCTCCTGGTCAATCCGCTCGGCACGATCCTGCTTGCGCTGCCACCGTCGGGGCTCGCCTACAACGACCGCATCCCACCCGATGAGTTGCTGACCGGAACGCCGCTCGTCACGCAGGTGCTCGAAATCGACCTGGGCGCGAGCCATGGGATCTCGGCGACTCCGGGGCTCGAACTCTATTTCGGCTATTGAGCCGCGATCACCAACCCTTCTGGGGGCGACGCCTCGCCGTGGGCGGGCGACCGATCACGATCCGCGGAGGGGGGTGAGTCGCGTATCGATCGCACCGCCGCGCGGAATTGGCAGTCGCGGTCTTGGCTGGTCGGTGGATGCGGAGCGCTGATGGACTCGGCAACGCGCGGCCGGCGACGGAGAAACCATGCGAACGCTGACTGATCTTCCGGGACCGAAGGGGCTGCCGCTCCTGGGCAATCTGCTGCAGCTGAACCTGAAGCAGCTCCATCGCGTCCTCGAGCGATGGTGCGACGAGTTCGGGACGATCTGCGTGTTCAAGCTTGGGCGAAGGCCGGTGGTCGTCGTCGCCGACCCCGAAGTCATGCAGCCGATCCTGAAGGGTCGCCCGAAGCTCTACCGCCGCCTCGACACGATCGAGTCCGTCTTCAAGGAGATGGGCATCGAGGGGGTCTTCTCGGTCGAGGGACAGGACTGGCAACGGCAACGCCGGATGACCGTCCACGCGCTCGACTCGAGCCATCTCCGCGAGTTCCTGCCGACGCTCGTCAAGGTGACCGAGCGCCTCAGGAACCGGTGGAGCCGAGCGGCCGACACCCAAGCGGCCGTCGACATCCAGCAGGATCTAGTGCGCTACACGGTGGACGTCACCACCAACCTGGCGTTTGGTTACGACATGAACACGCTCGAAAACGATGGCGACGTGATCCAGCAGCACCTCGAGCGGATCCTCCCGATGATCAACCGGCGAATCAACGCACCGATCGCCTATTGGCGCCATTTCAAGTTGGCGGACGATCGTGCGTTGGACCGTTCCCTGGTCGCGATCCGCGAGACGGTCACCGGTTTTGTGACACGCGGACGCGCCCGACTGGCGGCCGACCCGCGCCTGGTCGCGCAGCCGACCAACCTCCTCGAGGCGATGCTTGCCGCACGTGACGAGGAGGGTGCGGCGTTCACCGATGAGGAGGTGTATTGAAACGTCATCACCATGTTGCTGGCGGGCGAAGACACCACCGCCAACACGATGGCGTGGATGATGTACTTCATGGCGGAGCATCCCGATGTTCGGGAGCGGATGCGCGTCGAAGCGGAGCGGGTCGTCGGCAGGTCGGGGACGTTGAGCCAGCTCAACGAGGTCGCGCGGCTGGCCTACATCGACGCGGTGGCGCAGGAGGCGATGCGCCTCAAGCCGGTCGCGCCGATCATCTTCCTCGAGGCGCTCGAAGACGTGGAGGTCGGCGGCGTCGCGATCCCCAAGGGAACCGCGCTGTTCCTGTTGACCATGCACGCCGGCATGCAGGACATCCACTTCGCCGCCGCCGACCAGTTTCGTCCGGAACGCTGGCTCGAAGCGGCCACCGCGAGCGGGCCTGCCGCGGCATCGCCCGCCCACGACGCCAAGGCCTTCCTCCCGTTCGGTGCCGGACCACGTTTCTGTCCCGGCCGCCAACTGGCGATGGTCGAGATCAAGACGGTCATGGCGATGCTCTGCGCGTCGTTCGAGATCACGAAGACGGAGCCGTCCGAGCCGGTGAGCGAGCTCTTCTCGTTCACGATGATGCCCGAGAACCTGTTCGTCCGTTTGCGGCGTCGCGTCGATGGTTGAGAGCCCCGCGCTTCCGATCGGTGTACCGCCGATCAAGCAGGGAAGCCGCGTTTCTTCAGATACCCGATCGTCGCGTCGCGGAGCAGGATCTCTTCTCGCCGGCCCGCGAGCTTCGCGAACCGCTCGTCGTTCGCGTACGCCTTCGTGGTGGCGATCGTGCGCGTGCGCCCCGACTCTGCAAGCTCGCCGACGACGATGGTGTCCTGCCAGCTCTCGAGATTGTAGATATCGCCGCTCCTGATCAGCCCGGCGCGCAAGCGCCCGACGACCGCTTGGGGATGGTAGTGCGCCTCGTCGGCGCTGGTCTGCTCGCGCATCGCGTCCTCGAACAGGCGCTGCACGGCGGCACCTTCGAGCACCCGCGGATTGACGCCCAGCTCCTCGCCGACACTCAGTGGTGCCTCGCTGTTCATGGCCACGTTGATGAAGGCGTGGACGTGCGGATAGCCACGGAAGTAGAAGACCGCCGCGGGGCCCTCGAGCCGGAAGATCTGGAACTCACCGCTCCGATCGACCTCACCCTCGCGGTAGTAGCTCAACCAGAGACCCTCCAGGCCACCGTTGTGCTGGAGGCACCTTTCCGCGTATTCGACGTCATCCTCGGGGTACGTCTCGAGGATCCCGTCGATCAGTGCGCGCGCGATCGTCTTGCTTTCCGCCGACAGCCCGGCGATCGGCACACCGGGAAACGACTCCTTCGATCCACGCAGCTCGATCTGCGTCTGGATCGGCGACACCTCGAGCACTGCGGCGCGCTGTTGCGCTGCGTTCAGGCTCTGGAACAATCGATGCGCGGTCAAGAACTGGTAGCGATAGAGGTTGCCGGGCAACCCTTTCCGCTCGTTGCCGCGCTGATCGCCGTAGACCTGCGGCCCACCGAACGCGACACCCTCCCGGTTCGGCCCGCCGAGCCGTAGGTTCAAGTGCGGCCCGGTGATGATCAGCTGATACGGCGGCGTGCGCGGATCGCCACAGAAGAGGACGTTCATCACGTGGATGCCGGGCCAGCTCGTGAAGAACTCGTTCGGCACGCGCTCGCGTCCCGCTTCCGACAGTCCGGCGTAGAGCAAATCAGTGAGGACGCGCCGCTGCTCCCAACCCAAGTGGAACCCGTTGATCCCGCCGCCCGCGACACCGCGATTGTGGTATTGGCGCAATGGGTGGTCGTATTCGACGCAGGCGATCCTGCGCGTGTCGGCATCGAAGGAAGCGAACAGTTGGAGCGCCCGGCTCTGCGCGGTCTCGAGCACCTTGCTCCGCGACGGCGGCAACAACAGGTAACGGCCAGCAACGCTCGCGCCGGCGAGGAGACCGAGTATCTTGAGTGCGCGTCGGCGGTTCATCTGGGTCCTCGCGGTCACTCTAGCCCGCTCGGTTCGAGAAGCCGTCGCGCCGGGAGACCAGCCCATGCGGCGCCAAACCGTGATTGCGGGCAGTGTCGCGGTCGTGTTGGCAGGGTGGCTCGCGTGGCAGCTCTGGGGTGGGCGCCCGCGCGACGTGTCGCGGCCCGCGCCCCCGGCGGCGGCGGACCAGCTCGCTCCGCTCGCGCCGTCGGCTACGTCGATCGAGCCGGCCGTGCCAGTCGTGTCCGATCCATCCACTGCGGACGGTGTGCGCGCGACACGCCAGGCCAGCTCGATCGCCGTGCAATCGGACCCGACGGCCACCTGGATCGTCGAGGGACGAACGTTGCGTGGATGGAAGGATCCATATCCCTCGGTCGGCGTTCATCTGCTCTTGTTTGAAGGCTACGAGGCGGCCGGCGAACCACTGCAGGAGGTGCACCTCGAGTCCGATGCGGACGGGCGGTTCCGCTGGCCACTGAGGCCGCCGACAACGACGGTCACGCTGCAGGGCAAGGGTGACGAGGAAGGTCACTACTCCTCTGGCGAGACGGCGATCGTGGTCGCCGGCAAACCGCCGCCAAGCCTCGAAGTGCGGCTCTATCCGAAGGACTGTGAGATCACGGGAGTCGTACGTGACGAAGCCGGCCAGCCGATCATGGGCGTTGCCGTGCGAGGTTCGGGAGACGAGACGAGTTCGGGGGACGACGGCCGCTACCGGATCGCGGCGAGCTCGGTGCGAGGAGGGGTGAACGTCGTCGCGACCGCGTCCGGCTACGCGCAAGCTCGGGTGACCGCGCAGCTTTCCGGTCCAGGCAGCAGTGCGATCGCCAACCTCGATCTCGTGCCTGCGTTCCGGATTCAAGGCCGCGTCGTGGACGAGTCGGGCGCGCCGGTGGAGGGGGCGGCGGTCCGCAGCTTCTTCACGGGAGAGGCTTTCGCGGCGACCAACTCGGACGGTCATTTCCTGCTGGATCACCTCGACCCGCGGCGATCGAGCCACTCCGTCTACGCCCGCAAGGAGGGTTACTGCGAGGCGGCGACGAACGTGGAGGTCGACGGAGAAGTGCGGACGATCCCCGATCTCATCCTCACGCGCGGCGTGCGATTGGAAGGAGAGGTCCTCGATGACGGATCGTTCAGGCTCGAGGCGGTGGCACCCGGACCGTCGGTGCTGCTCGTGCAGGCGCCACCGCGGCCGCTGTTCGTCGACGGGCCGTTCGAGGTGCCGCTCACAGGATCGATCGACCGGGTCGTCCAGCTTCCGCGCGGGACGACGCTGACCGGAATGCTGCTCGACGCCAACGGCCAGCCGCTGGCCAGGGAATCGATCGAGCTGCATGCTTCCGAGGTGGCCGGAGTCGAGAGCGACTACTCGAACAAGACGACCACCGACGCCGCGGGCCGTTTCGAGTTCGGCGGCCTCTCCGACGGCCTCTACCAGGTGAGTCACTCGGTGGTGGACGGCGACGATTCGACCTACGTCTTCACGCGCTTCGTGCGCATTGGATCCGGTGGGAACCGCCACGTCGTGCTGCAGCCGGACGGCGATGGCTCCATCACGGGCACGATCACGATGCACGATGGGAGCACCGTGTCGTCGCGGCTGCCCGTGATGTGCAACCCGATGAACCACGCGGCGGTGGAGCAGGAGGACGGACCGCCAGGGCGCGGGACGCTGGCCCACGATGGCCGTTTCGTGATCGACGGCATCTCGCCCGGCGACTACACGGTGCAGGTCTTCCTCATGAACTCCAATCACCGGCTCTACGGGAACGCGCGCGTCACCGTGAGCCACGACCAGCAAGCGGTGCGGATCGAGCTGGTCGAGATGCCAGGCCGAAGGTAGCGAGCCGTGGTGGTCAGGATTCGGCCGCCATCGCCATGACGATTCGAGTCACGCCGCCCAAGCGCACGAAACCGTCCCTTCGAAGAGGTTCCGCCGCCTCGATCAGGTCATGCTCCCACGCCTGTTGGGTCGCCTCCGGCAGCTCGTCGAGGAGCCGTGTCAGCCCGAAGGCGCGCGTCCACGCAACGAGCTCGGGGCCCGTCGCGGCCTCCATCACCGGAATCTCCATCTCCTCGACGTGCTCGATGGTGAAGCCGGCGCTGCGGAAGTCGCGGTGGAGCCGCTCGCGATCGGCGTAGCGGAACGTTCCTGGAGACTCGGGGTCGATCGGAGAGGGTCGTCGGTACTTCTCGAGGACGCGCCTCGGCAGTGTGTAGTACGAGACGCGCTCGGGCTCGGCCCAGACGGCGGCCACGAGCACGCCCCGCGGCACCATGGCGCGGCGAGCTGCAAAGAGCGCAGCAACCGGCGACTCCATGTACATGAGACCCCAGCGCACGAGGGTCGCATGGAAGTGTGCAGTTGGGACACCTTCCAGGGACTCGGCGTTTCCGACCCGGAGCTCGAGGTTCGACAAACCCGCGCGCGCCGCCCTCTCGCGGGCCATTTCGAGCATGCTCGCCGAAAGCTCGACGCCGAGGACCGATCCGCTCGGCCCGACTCGGTGAGCCGCGGCAATGGCAGGCTCGCCGCGTCCGGTGGCGAGGTCGAGGACGCGCATCCCGGGTCGCAAGCCCGCGAGATCGACCATCCGTTCGCTCACCGGCGCGGTCAACCGTGCCTCGGTCGCGTCGTATGTTCGCCAAATCTCTTCGGCGGTGAGGAGTCGGCTGGCGGTCATGCGCATCGCTCGCGGAGAGAGTCAACGGATTGCACGCAGGATGGCTCCGCGGCCCCAGGCAATCAGGGTCATCAGGATGAAGACCGAAAGCGGTTCCCAGGTGAGGCCACCGATCAGGTGTCCCCAGAAGTGCGACGCGACACGGACTCCAAATGAATACTCCTGGGCATGAAAGATCGTGGGCACTCCAGAGAGCCACGTGTAACCCAAGGCTCCCACCTCGACCAGCATGTAGGGGATGAGCAGCGCATAGGCCGCCTGAAGACGTTCCCGCCATCCAGTCGTGGTCCACGCGAAATACGAGGTGCCGGCGAAGATGACCGCCGTCATGCTGGCGAACCTGGTCGTCGAGTTCGGCACTCCCGCCATCGTGAGGGCGAATCGCAGTCCTCCCATCAGGAGGATTGCGCCGGCAAACGTCCGCGCTGCGGCGGAAAACAAGACGCGAAAACTGGTGCCGATCATGTTGAGGCGGGAGGCTATCACAACGTACCGGCACCTTGCACGCGAGCGAGCGTCGGACGACTCGCTTCCGTGGCGCGCTGCACGACCGTGATCTCGCCAGGAATCTAGAGTCGATCGATCTCGATCACTTTCAGGTTCCGCAGTCGCGCCGTACCGCCGTAGACCAGGAGGCCGACGCTACAAGCACTGTCGATCGCGTCGATCGTTCGCGTCGCGATCGTGCGTCCGTCGAGCTCGAACGACAGGGAGCCGAGCGCGTCACGAACGAGGCGGAACCGGACCCAGGTACCCGCTTCCAGCGGTGCTGGAAGCGTCTTCAGCGCACCGACCTTCCAACCGTACCACCCATTCTCGGCGTCGATCGCTTCCGCGATATCGGCGAAGTTGCCGGGTTGCAGCGGATCGAAGGGGAGGTACCTCTTCTCGGGCTGCTTCAGGCCCTTGACCTGGTGGGGGCGCACGACGTAGCCGTGGGGGTTCCGGCGGCCGGCTTGCGAGAGACACACGGCGAACATGGTGTTTGAGTCCTCGAGCCGTACCTCACCCTCGAATCGAAAGAGCGGCGCCAGCGGCCGGTCGACGGAGAGGGGCGCACTCTTCGGTCGTGCGACCGTGCAACAGAGGTCACCGTCCTTCACCGAATAGTAGGTTGGTGATGCGCCGAGACCCGCGAGCGATACGCCGTCGAACAGCTCGATTTCGCGCGTGGCCGTGAATGCGCCGCTTTCACGGAGCTCGGCGGCCACCACTGATTGGCGGTGATCCGCCAGTACGTCATCGAGGAAGCGTCCGGCGATCGCGAGTGCCGTCTTCGGCCGGCCGTCGCCGCGCTTTTTTGTGACGAGGCCTTCGACTTTCTTGCGATAGCCGACCTCGGCATCGGTGATCGCCTTGAACCCCCCGGGGTCCACGGCCGTGGCGATCGCCGCCGCGCGCTGCATGAGGTCGCCCTGGCCCTGGATTGCCGCCGCGTGATAGGCAACGCGAGCCGCGGTGAGCGTCGCATCTCTCAGCGCGTCGTCCTTGCTGTGTGCACGATCCGAGCGGTTCTTCTGGAGGCGTGCAAGACCGAGCAGGGCAGTCGCATCCTCCGGGACACGAAGAAGTGCGTCGCGAAACGCCTCGAGTGCGGCGTCGTCGTGGCCACCGGTGCACTCCTTCTCCGCGATTGCCAGGAATTCGTCGGCACATTGGCGTGGTTGCATCTCGGTCGCGAACAGGCGCTTCATCTCCGCGATCCAGTCGGACTCGAATGCGGCGAGTTCCATCTGGAGCGGCGCAAGCACTGCGAGCGAGAAGAGCGAGGTGCCATCGAGGTCCTGCTTGGACGCTTGCTCGACAGCGGCCGCCAGGAGATCCCGGAGCGGTCGGCCGATGCGGTCGCGGCCGTGGCGCAGGTAATAGACCAGCCCCCACGCCGGCGGGTAGTGCTGGCCCTCGAGCCGAGGGGTCGCGAGCAGTTCGGCGAGCGGTCGCCAGCCAGCTTCGAGCCTCGCCACCAAGTCGGTCAGCCGTTCCATGGCCGGCAGCCCGACCAGGATCTCGCCGGCCGGCGTGACCTGCGCGCCCTCGAAGTACGACGCCATTCCCTCGTCGAGCCAGGCGGGCGGCGTGTGCTGCTTCATGCGAAGGTGCATGTATTGGTGGCTCGCCTCGTGCCACAGCGACGGCCAAAGGCTCTCGAGCGGGCGGCCGATGTCTCGCGGGTCGAACGCGAAGATGCCGAACTCGAGATAGAGATCGGAGCCGCCGTCGCTTCCGATCAACTTGCTGAGGAACGCCAGCACGCCTGGATTGTTGGTTTCGTCGGGTGATTGCGCGACATTTGCCCATTCGTCTCGGGTCCGGCACAAGGCGACCTGTGTCTTCCCACGTTGGATCGCGCGATTGGTCCCGTAGAAATCGGCGTAGTAGCGCGCGATCCACTCGAGTCCGCGCGCGGCGCGCTGGAGGAGGTCGTAGCCCGCGTCCGAGCGCACGACGTAACCTCCGGTCTCGACCCGGTCGGCGCGCTGCCAATCGCCGTGTTGACTCGCCCACTGATCCAGGAACGCTCGGGGCCGGGAGAGCTCGCGCCGGTTGGCGATCCGTTGGATCTCGTCGAGCAGTGCCGGATCTTTGCGCTTCTTGATCTCTTCGACGATCTCCTCGGCGACCGTGTGGCCGGGCCGGAAGCGGAGGATGCGACCGGCGATCTCGAGCGCATTGCGCGGCTTGTTCTGGTTGCGGGCGTAGAGCTTCAAGGCCGGCACCAGACCCAGGAGATAATCCTCTCGATAGCCGCGGAGCGCCGACAGTTGCGGATCGAGCTTCGTCATCAGCTCCGTCAAGCGCTTCAGCTCGCGCTCTTTCGTCCTTTCAAGAGAGGGCTCGACCTCCGTGCGGTCGAGCGCGTCAATGGCGGCGATGAGGTAGGCGACTTGGCCATCGGCATCGCCTTGCCTGCCGAGCAGCGTGCTGTACTTCTCGAGCGCCACTGGATCGTCCGGATCGCGCGCTCGCTGCCTTTGAATCTCCGCCAGTTCGGCCGCGATCGGTTCAACCGTCGGAGGCGGCGACTGTGGCCCCGCAAGAGCCGCCAGCGCAACCAGTGCGGCGATCGCCATGGTGGGTTCCCCTTCGAGTGGCATCTTGGACGAATGCGGAGCATAGACTGGCGTGACTCGCTGTCGATCCGGGCGCATCCCGTTCGTCTATGGGTGAGCAGCCGGCAACGTGCCGTGCAGCCGTTCGACGGATTTCAGGGACACCCGACCGCTCCGTTCGCTTCGATGCGCTGCGATGGTGCTGGCGGCTACGTCCACTCGTTCAGGAGGAGCACCCCGATGAAGCAATACCTGCTCAGCATCGTCCAGCCCGACGGACCGCCGCCGCCGCTCGCCGTCCTGGGGCCGGTGATGCGAGACGTCGAGGCCCTGATCAAGGAGCTCAAGGACGCCGGGTCGTGGGTCTTCAACGGAGGGCTGCACCCGGCGAGCACCGCCACCGTGGTGCGTCTCCAGGACGGCGACGTGGTCACGACCGATGGACCGTTCGCGGAGGGCAAGGAGCACATCGGTGGCTTCGTGATCCTCAAGGCGCCCGATCTCGATGCCGCACTCGACTGGGCGCGCAAGCTCGCGCGCGTGATCACGCTCCCGATCGAGGTCCGGCCGTTTCAACCGGCACGCCCGGAGTAGGAGTGGAGATTGGACGTCGCGGTCATCCCGACCTCGGAGATCGAACGGGTCTTCCGCGAGGAGTACGGTCGCGCAGTGGCCGTCCTGGTGCGCCTGTTCGGCGACATCGACGTCGCCGAAGAGGCCGTCCAGGACGCGTTCACCGCGGCGCTCGAGCAGTGGCCGTCCCGCGGACTGCCCCCGAGCCCGTCGGGGTGGATCATCACGACTGCTCGCAACCGGGCGATCGATCGACTGCGTCGTGAGGCATACCGCGAAGAGCGGCACGCGCAGGCCGCGCTGCTGCATTTCCGCGACGAACCCTCCGTCCACGACGAGTTTCAAGAGCTCGAGGACACCGCCGTGCGTGACGACCGGCTGCGGCTGCTCTTCACCTGTTGCCACCCCGCGCTTGCGTCGAGCGCTCAGGTCGCGCTGACCCTCCGGTTGCTCGGCGGCCTCACGACGGCCGCGATCGCGCGTGCCTTCCTCGTGCCCGAGGCAACCATGGCGCAGCGACTGGTTCGCGCGAAGGGCAAGATCCGCGACGCCGGGATCCCATATCGAGTCCCGAATGCGGCCGATCTCCCCGTTCGCCGTCGAGCCGTCCTTGCCGTCGCCTACCTCATCTTCAACGAAGGCTACACGGCAAGCTCGGGCGACCAGCTCGTTCGCGTCGAGCTCTGCACCGAAGCGATCCGCCTCGGCCGGCTCCTCGCGGAGCTCACTCCCGATGAACCGGAGGTGATGGGGCTTCTCGCCCTGATGTTGCTCGTCGAGTCGCGTCGATCCACGCGTACCACTCGCGACGGCGACCTGGTGCTACTGGCCGATCAGGACCGCAGCCGATGGGATCGCGACCTCATTGCCGAAGGTCAGACGATTGTCCGGCACTGTCTCCAGCGCAACCGGCCCGGCCCCTACCAGATCCAGGCGGCGAT
>CAYRQC010000050.1:0-11969 GCA_964426265.1 uncultured Phycisphaerales bacterium
AGATCTGCGCATCGGCGCGGTACCGCACCATGGTGCCGCGCTGGTCGGTGTTGCCGATCACGCGCAGCTCGGTGGTCTTCTGACCGCGCGCGTAGTTCTGGCGATAGATCTTGCCGTCGCGGTAGACCTCGACCTCGAGCCACTCGGAGAGCGCGTTCACCACCGACGCGCCGACGCCGTGCAGGCCGCCCGAAACCTTGTAGCTGTCGTGGTCGAACTTGCCGCCGGCGTGGAGCTTGGCGAAGACCACCTCGACCGCCGGGACCTTCTCGCCCTCGTGCAGGTCGACCGGGATGCCACGGCCGTCATCCTCGACCGACAGCGCGCCATCGGGGCGGACGCGGACGTGGATGCTCTTGGCGTGGCCGGCCATCGCCTCGTCGATCGCGTTGTCGACGATCTCGAAGACCAGGTGGTGGAGCCCGCGCAGCGTGACATCGCCGATGTACATGGCGGGCCGCATGCGGACCGCCTCGAGCCCTTCCAGCACTTTGATCGACGACGCGTCGTAGATCGGCGCCGGCTGAGTCTCGTCCTCGCGCGCCGGCTTCGTCTCATCCCCGCTGCTGGCCATGAACCCTCCACGCGCCGTTCTTGAAATCGATCGCGCTCAACGCTTCCAAGCCGGGCCGCTTCTTCAACTCGTCGACCCAGGCGCCGCGCGCGAACGCCTGGTACTCGAACGCGCGCGCCGCCGACTTCACCTCGAGCGTGAGCTTCCCCTTGCGGTAACTCGCGACGCGCAGGCCGGCGGCGTGCGACCCGAAGACCGCCGTCACCGCCTCGTCGATCTGTGCGCGCGCGAGCGGACCCGGTCCCGGAAGCTTGATCTGCGCGAGGATGGTGCCGAGCCGCTGCACGCGAAGTGGCTCTAGAGGCTCATCGGCATCACGACGTAGACGAATCCGGGCGCCGGCCGGAAGACACACGCCGCCACCGTGTCCCGGAAGCTGAACGGCAGCTTCTCCGGCAGCTGCAGCTTCGCGAAGTCGAGCAGGAAGGCCGGGTTGAACGAGATCTTGACCGGCTCGCCGACGTAGTCGACCGGCATCTCGATCCGCGCGTCGCCGCGCCCTTCGTGCTGTCCAGCGAGGACCAGGCTCCCTTCACTGAAGGTGAGCGTGATCGCCGGCGCATCGTCGCCCGCCATGACGTTCGCCTGGCGGACGCAACCGAAGAAGGCGTCGCGCTCGAGCAGCACCGTGGCGCCCGCGTCGCCGCTCGGGATGACGCCGTTGTAATCGGGGAACTCGGCGTCGCGCGAGGTGGCGCTCAGCACCGTGTTGCCACAGCGCAGCAGCACGCGCCGCTTGCTGAGGTGCAAGCCGACCACCTCGGCATTCGGCGGCAGCGCCCGCAAGAAGTGGGTGATCCCCTTGAGCGGCACGATCTCCTTCACCGGATGGTCGACCGCCGTCTCGAGCGTCGCGTCGGCGAACGCCAGCCGGCGGCCATCGGTGCTCACCATCCGGATCGCAGTGCCGTCGAGCTCGAGCAGGATGCCGTCGATGGCATAGCGCCCCAGCTCCCGACTGGCGGCGAACTCGGTCCTCTCGGCGAGGCTGCGAAAGAGTGGCGCCGGCAGGTCGATGAAGCTCGGAGCGTCGCCGACCGCGACCTCCGGGAAGTCGGCCGGGTTCTCCCCGCTCACCCGGAACTGGCTGCGCGTCGAGCGCAGGAGCGCCACGTTGCCGTCGGTCGACAGGTCGATCGTCTCTCCCTGCGACTCGCGCAGGATGTTGATCAGCATCGCTGCCGGCAGCGCGATCGTCCCCTGCTCCTCGATCAAGATCGGCCGATAGTGGCAGCGCAGCGCCACCTCGAGATCGGTCGCGAGGAGTTCGAGGTCACTGCCGCTGGTCTTGAAGAGGATGTGCTGGAGGATCGGACGCGTCCCGCGACTGGCGGTGACCCCGCCCACGATCCCGACCAGCTCCTGAAGTTCCTTGCGATCACAACGAAGCTTCATGCTGCGCGCTCTCCCCGATGTCGAACCGCCAGCCGCTGGCCGATCGACCGATTCTATGGAAGAAGAAGTAGATCCAATCGTGTTCGTGTTCGTGGTCTTCAACGAATCGGGACAAGTCGAGGAGAGGGCGAGCTAAGTGGCGTCGACCGCGCGACTTGAAGCGGCGCGAGGAGTCCGCTGGCGTGGGGAAAGAAGGGGGATTCCAATCCCGCGCTCCACGCCGCGGTGCGGCGCCCTCGCCGCAAGCGCGAAGGGCTGGGGACACCCGGCTTCTTTGCCGCCGGCTTCTATGGAGCTTGCCCGAAGGATGTCCACCGATCCTGATGGAGGAGAGCCACGAGAAACCGGCGGCGCGGACGGTCAGCGATCGAGCAGCCCGCGCAGCCGCGTCAGGTGATCGCGCACGCGGCTGTCGCCGGTCGCGCCGTCGTCGATCTTGCGGATGCCGTGCAGGATCGTCGTGTGGTCGCGACCGCCCAGCAGCGCGCCGATCTCCGAGAGCGACAGCTCGGTTCGCTCGCGCAGCAGGTACATCGCGGTGTGGCGCGCGAAGGAGAGCGCCTGCGGCCGGCGCGGCGAGCTCAGATCCGCCGCCGTCACCTCGAAGTGCTGGCAGACCGCCTTCAAGATCCGATCGGGCGACGAGGCGGGCCGCTGCAGGAGCGCGTCATCCTCCAGCGCCGAGCGCGCCGAACGCAGCGAGATCGCCGTGTTCGTGAGCTTGGCGCCGGCGAGGACACTGGTCAGTGCTCCTTCCAGCTCGCGCACGTTGGTCGTCGGCAGGTCGGCGAGGAACGCGACGACCTCCTCCGGCAGCTTCTCGCCGCGCGCCTTCGCCTTGGCGATCACGAGCGCCCGGCGCGTCTCCTGGTCGGGCGCGCGCAGGCCGACGCGGTAGGCCCCGGTGAGCCGCGCCAGCAGCGCCGCGTCGAGGGAGAGGCTCTCGCCGGTCGCGCAGGAGGCGGCGAAGACGACGCGCGTCCCGCGATCGCTCCACGCGTTCATCGTGTGGACCAGCTCGGCCTGCGTGCCGACCTTGCCGGCGAGCAGGTGAAGGTCGTCGAAGCAGACGAAGTCGAGAGCGCGCCAACGGTCGCGAAAGCGCGAGGCCGCCTCGGCTCCCGACGCGCATGCCGTGACGAACTCGTTGACGAAGCTCTCGCCGCGCAGGTAGGCGACCTGGCGCGTGGCGCCGCGGCTCTTCTCGCCGCCGTCTTGCGCGGCCGCCCGCGCGATCGCCTGCAGGAGGTGCGTCTTGCCGGTGCCGGTCGGACCGACGATGAGCAGCGTCGAGAACTCGGTCGGCTCGATGCGGGCGAGCGACTGCCCGGCCGCCGCGGCGAGCTGGTTGCTGCCGCCCGCGACGAAACGCTCGAAGTCGAACCCCTCGGTGAGAGGCAGCTCGCCACAGGTGCGGACGCCAGGGGTACCGCGCCCGCCCGGTCGGGCCGGCTCGAGGCGCGGCGCGGCCTTGGAATCGCCGTTCACATGCGGAGTGGGAGCGACCGCCAGAGGCGCGGTTGGCGCCACGGCCGCCGCGCCATTGGGGCCGCGATTCGATCGATGGCCGCCCCCCGGGGCCGGGACCGGCCGCTCGGGCGGTGCAACCGCGCTTCCGTGAGCGCCGCGGGCCGGATCGGGCTCGCTGCCCGACCGCGGAGTGAGCTCGAGATGGATCTCGCGCGCACTGCCGAGCACCGTCGCGACCGACTCCTCGACGACGTCGCGGTAGTAGGTCGCGATCCAGTCGCGATGGAACTTGCTCGGCACATGCAGGACGACGCGGCGATCCCCAAGCTCGGCAACCGTCAGGTTGCGAAACCAGGTCGCGAACTGCTGCGCTGTCGTCTTCTGCTCGATCCTCTCCAAAACCGCCTGCCAAACCGTGACCGCCTGCGCGGGAAGCATCGGACGGAATCCCTCCCTGGCTTGTTCACGACTTCTCCGACGGTCGCCACCGCCGGAGAGTCGCATGCTCATCGCTTCCTGCATCGCTGCACGAAGTGAGCACCAGTTCTAGAGGCGCGAATGCAAGGTCGTCAACGACCTCTCGACTCTGGCTGTACGCCTCGCGTGCGTGACACTCGCGCAAGTCGCGACCGCGCTCGACTTGCCGCGTTCTTGAGACACGAAAAAAATCAGCCAGCGCGCAACTGAACCACGGCAGCGTGCACGCGCAAGACGAGCTCTTCGAGGTCGTCGCGGGTCGTCGTGCGTCCCATCGAAACGCGAACCGACTGCGTAGAACGCTCCGCAGCGCCAATCGCAGCGATTACGTGCGAAGGCACGGCGGCGAGCGAGGAGCACGCCGCGCCGTGGCTCACGGCGACGCCGCGCTGGTCGAGCGCCGCGACGAGCCAGTCGCCGCGCACCGTCGGGAAAGAGAAGTTGACGAGGCCGGGAAGCGCGTACTCGCCGTTCGAGTGCAGAGTTACGTCTGGCAGGAGCGCGCGAAGCTGCGTCACGAAGAGCGCGGTGAGCATGGTCAAGCGTGGCGCGAGCTCGGGCTGCTCGGCGAGCGCCGCGATCAGCGCGGCTGCGGCCGCGACGCAGTTCGCGACATCTTCCGTGCCGCCGCGCAGCCCCTGTTCCTGACGGCCGGGTGACAGCGGAGTCGTCAGCGCGACGCCCTGCCGCCGCGCGAGCACACCGACGCCGCGCGGCCCGCCGAACTTGTGTGGCGAGACGACCAGCAGATCGACGCCGAGCATGTCGACGCGAACCGGCAGCTTGCCAAGCGCCTGGCTCGCATCACAGTGGACGAGCGCGCCCGCCCGCCGCGCCGCCGCCGCGATGGCTGCGATCGGCTCGATCGTCCCAATCTCGTTGTTGGCGAGCATCACGCTGACGAGGCCCGTCGTGGGGCGCGCGCGCGCGGCGACGTCCGCCGGGTCAATGCGACCCACGCGGTCGACCGGCAGGCGCTCCAGCTCGATCGCTCCCGCCTTGGCGAGCGCTTCGAGCGGCTCCAGCACGCTCGGGTGCTCGATGGGCGAGGTCAGCACGTGGCGCCGCGTGGCTGGCAGCGCGGCGATCGCACCTTGCAGCGCCAGCAGGTTTGCTTCGCTGCCGTTCCCCAGGAAGAAGAGATCGTCCCGCTCGACACCGAGCGCTTCGGCGAACGTGCGGCGAGCGCGCTGAAGCGCCGTCCGCGCGCGCCGACCCCACTCATGGAGGCTCGAGGCGTTGCCGAAGGCGGAGTCGAGGTGCGCGATCAGCGCTGCGCGCGCTTCGTCGCGGAGCGGCGCGGTGGCCGCCCAGTCGAAGTAGAGCGGCGCAGTCAAGCACCCGCCCCGCGCCGGTGCGTGGCGATCGCTGCGTGGTAGATCCGCTCGTGAACGGTGAGGACCTTGGCGAGGTCGAACTCCTCTACGGCGCGCTTGCGACCGCGCGCTCCGAAGTCGCGCCGCAGGTTGGCGTCGGCGAGCAGCGTCTTGAGCCGCGCCGCCAGCGCCGGCACGTCGCCGAAGCGGACCAGGAAACCGCTCTTGCCGTCCTCGACCACCTCCTTCATGCCGCCCGAGTCATAGCCGGCGACCGGCACGCCGCAGGCGTGGGCTTCGAGCGCTGCGAGGCCGAAGCTCTCGCTCTCGCTCGAGACCACCAGGACGTCGGCGAACGGGAGCAGGTCGCTCACGTCGTCGACCAAGCCGAGGAACTGGACGCGCTCGGTGAGTGCGAGCTCCGTCACCAGCGCTTCCGCCTCGGCGCGATCGGGTCCGTCGCCGACCAACACGAGCTGCGCCTTGCTGCCGGCCGTGGCGTCGGCGAACGCGCGGATCGTGTCGCCGAGCCGTTTCACCGGCCGGAAGTTCGAGACGTGCATCACGATCGGCGCCTCGGCGCAGACGCACAGCAGCGGCGAGGCCCGTCCCTCGCGCGGCCGGAAGCGCGTCACGTCGACGAAGTTCGGAACGACCTGGATCTCCTTGGTCGCGCCGAAGATCTTCTGCGTCTCCTTCTTCAACCACTCAGAGACGGCGATCACCTCGTCGCTCTGCTCGATGCCAAAGCGGGTGACGTCGCGGTAGGCGTTGCCGCTGCCGACCAGCGTGATGTCGGTGCCGTGCAGCGTCGTCACGATGCCGAACTGCTTGCCCGGCATGAGCTGGCGCGCGAGGTAAGCGCTGATCGAGTGGGGGATCGCGTAGTGGACGTGGAGGAGATCCAAGCGCCGCTCGGCGATCACCTCGATCATCTTCGAGGCGAGCGCGAGGTCGTAGGGCGGATACTTGAAGAGCGGGTACTCCGAGACCTCGACCAGATGGCAGAAGATCCGCGGGTGGTAGTGCGAGAGGCGCGGCGGCTTGCTGTAGGCCAGGAAGTGCACCTCATGGCCGCGCTTCGCGAGCGCGACGCCAAGCTCGGTCGCGAGCACGCCGCTGCCACCGTGCGTCGGATAGCAGGCGATGCCGATCTTGAGCGGGAAGTCGGTGGTGCCGGCGTTCATGGAGAGGAGCCTTCGTGCGTCCTTGCGTTGCCAGCGGTCACGGCAGCAGTGCCAGCGGATCGACGATCTTCGGCGGTCCCTGCACGAAGAAGGGCTCGGCGTAGTCGACGCCGGCCTGCGCGCCGAAGAAGCGGTCACGTGCGGCGCGCCGCTCGAGGAAGTCGGGTCGGGAGAGGGCGGTCTGCGGCTCGCTCCGCGCCGGATCGAAGAGCTGCGAACGAAAGCAGCGGATCGCGGCGAGCTTCTTCTCGAAGACCGCGCTCACGTCGACGACCAGCGAGGCGGCGTGCTGCTCGTGCTCGAAGTACTGCAGCAGCAGGTCGGGGCGGTGGCGGTCAGCCACGCGCCCGTCGCTCGCTCGCCATTTCGCGAGCCCGGCGAGATAGCGCGCCTGCTTCACGACCTCGCCCACGACGACGTGATCGGGGTGCGCGTCGCTCGGGAAGTTGGCGAGGAGGAGGCGCGGCCGATGCTGGCGGATCAGGTCGACCACCAGGCCGACCGCGACCTCGCGCGTCGGACGGCCGAGCGTCGGGTGAGTGAACGGCAACTGACCGTCGGGCAGCTCGAGGTTGAGGCGCAGCTTCGCGCCGAGCAGCGTCGCGGCGGCCGCGGCCTCTTGTGCGCGCTCTGCCGGCGTCCCGCGCGTGCCGAGCTCGCCGCGCGTGAAGTCGACCATCACGACCGCGCGCCCTTGCGCCGCCAGCAGCGCGAGCGTGCCTCCGCAGCCGATCTCGAGATCGTCGGGATGCGCGCCGAAGGCGAGAACGTCGGCCATGGAGATCCTTCCGGTCAGTCGAAGTGGACGATCGAGTGTGGCATGAGCCCGTCCGCCGCCGGTTCCCCGCGCAGCGCGAGCAGCGCGTCGATCAAGCGCGGCCCGTGCTCCGCCAGGAACGGCAGGATATTGAGCGAGCGATCTTGCGGCTTGCCGCGCGGGCGCAGCGCGGCTTCGAGCGTGGCCCAGCGCACCTCGGCCGACTTGGCGCCCTCGGCGGCGGCCGCGGCGGCGCGCTCGAGGAGGCCCTCGAAGCTCTGGAGCAACTGCGCCGCGCGCCGATCGGCGGCGCTCTTCACCGCGGGCGACGAGGCGAGCAGCTCCCCGACATAGCGGCCGACCTCGGTCTTCAACGCCGCGCCGCGCGCCAATAGTGGCGAGGGCTCCGCCGGCGTTGCTCGATCAGCTTCGCGCGCCGCGAGGGCGGCGAGCGCTTCCGTCGGCGCGATCCCGAGCTTGCGCAGCGCGCGCGCCGCGTCCGTCGAGAGAATCGTCGCTTGCGGCCGCGGGACGATCGTGGGGAACGGCACGCCGAAGAGCCGGTGGAGCGGCTCGAGCTGGCGGTAGTAGATCGCCTCGGTCGGCCCCGCGACGTAGGCGATCGCCGGCAAGCAGCCCGCCTGCACGATCGTCCGCAGCGCGACATTCGCCGACAGCCGCGGCACTTCGCCCTGACAGAGATCGAGCAGCGCCGCTCGCGACCAGCTCCGCTCGCCGACCAGGAACTCGCCCGGCCGCGCGGTCCGGCGGACGCGGGTGCGCGCGCCCTTCTCGATCACGAAAACCGGCGGCTCGTCCTCGACCGGAAGGGGCGGCGTGAGGCCAGTCGCGCGGACCGCGTCGGCGCCTTCTTGCAGCGCGCGCCCGATCGCGCCGTCGTCGCGCAGCGCCTGATCGAAGAGCGGCCGCGCCGCCGCCGTGAGCTGCGCCGGCACGATCACCTGAGGCGCGTGGACGCCGAGGACCGCCTGGAAACAGCGGATGAACCAAGTGGCGAGCGTGTCGCCCTCGCGCGGAAGGAACGGCTCGATCGGCAGGGCCGCCGGGTCGATCGCGGCCACCTCGAAGAGCTCGCGCATGACCAGCTCGCCGGCGCTCGTTGGGACCGCAACTTCCCCAGCCGCTCCACGTGCGCCGGATAGCTCGAGCCGCAACTTCTGTACTTCTCCCTGGCGGTTGAGCACGAAGGTGTGGTGGATCTCGTCGAGGTCGTGGTCGTCCGCCGCAGCCCAGAAGAGCGGCACCACGGGTTGGCCGCGGCTCGCCGCCAGCTCGCGCGCGTAGCCCACCGCCCGCGCCGCCTTCAGGATCGTGAGCGTCGACCCGGTCAGCAGCCCGACCTGCTGGCCGGTGACCACGCAGACGGCTGCGGGAGGCAGGCCGAGCTGCTCCGCCCCGGCACGCCGGCAGGCGTCGGCTGCGCCGGGAGGTTTCGTCGTCTCAGTGTTCATTGTCCCTCGAGCTGCACGGCGCGCGACGTTACCCGCCGGCGGTTCGCCCATCGCGCGGGCGCACCCGCCGATTCAGTCGTGCGACCGGATCGGCCGACGAGCTTCCGTGTATGCCCACCCTCGCTGACCCCCTGGCTTCCAGCCGCGCCTTCGCCAACGTCGAGCCCGACGTGCGCGCCCTTTTGCACGAGCGGATGACGACGCACGAGTTCCAATCGGGCGAGCGGCTCATGGAGCAGGGCGCCGCGGGCGACGCGCTCTGGGTGCTGGTCGCGGGGTCGGCAGTGGTGACGCTCGCGCGGGGGGGCGGCGAGCCGGAGCGAGTGATCGGGTTCGTACGCAGTGGCGAGGTGCTCGGCGAGATGGCGCTGCTCACCAAGGAGCCGCGGTCGGCGAGCGTTTGGGCGGAAGAAGCGGGCGTCGCGCTCGTGCTGTCGGCTCGCGACTTCGACGAGCTGGTGGAGCGCCATCCCGAGGTCGCGGTCGTTCTCACTCACCTGGTCGCCGATCGGTTGGGCGGGATGGCGACCGATGCGCTCGGCGGCAAACGGCTCGATCGTTACGAGATCGATCGCTGCATCGGGCGTGGTGCGATGGCAGTGGTCTACTCGGCGCGCGACGCCCAGAGCGGCCAGCGCGTCGCACTCAAGATGATGAGCCACCGGCTCGTCTTCGACGCCGCGGCGCGCGCCCGCTTCGAGCGCGAGGCCGATCTGCTCGCCGTCGTCGAGCATCCCAACATCGCGCGCCTCCATCGGCGCTTCGCGGCACTGCGCACGCAGTTCCTGGTGCTCGAGCTGTGTGAAGGGCCGGCGCTGGCGACGTTGCTCCAACAAGCACGGCGGCTGCCGGCCGCGGCGGTGCGCGCGATCGCCGGGCAGATCGCGGCGGCGCTCGCGACGCTACATACTCGCGGCGTGATCCACCGCGACCTGAAGCCCGGCAACGTCCTGGTGCAACGCGACGGCCAGGTGAAGCTCGCCGATTTTGGGCTCGCCGCGTCGCGCGAGGAGATCGCCCGCAGTCCGGACGCCGAGCGGCGCGCAATCACCGGCACACCGATCTACATGGCGCCCGAGCAGTTCACGAGCGCGCGTGCCGACGAGCGAACCGATCTCTATGCGTTCGGTTGCCTCCTCTACGAGCTCTACTTCGGCGATCTGCCATTCGCGGCGACGAGCTTGCACGCATTGATCGAGGAGAAGCAGCTCTTCGAAGTGACGCCGCGCGAGCTCTGCCGCCAAGGGCTGCCGGGTGACCTCGCGACGGTGATTGCCGCGCTGCTCGCGGTTGCGCCGGAAGAGCGGCAGGTCGACCTGCGGGCGCTCGCAGCCGACGCCGCGCCGCTCGACTCCCGTTGGATTGAGCGGACTCTGGGCGAGCCAGCTCGGGAGCGGATCGACGCGCACTGATCGCGCCGGCGCGTCACCCATGAAAACGGCCGCTGCCGCGCCAGAAGCCTTGGTCTTCCGGTGCGGCAGCGGTCGTCACGTCGAGCGCGACTCGTTCGAAGAGGAGCGGGCTAACCGGCGATTCCACTCGCGAGGGCGGCGAACAGGGCGACGACGGCGGCGGCGATCTTCTTGAGCAACATGGCCATTCCTCCAGGTTCGTGGTTTCGGGGGACTCGGTGGTCTCGCACCCACGCGGGTGCCGGGCCACCAGGCCCGTCAGCAAGAAGCAACGAAGCTCCGCACCCGGACCGAACAGGGTTTTGCGCGGCAACCACCATCGGGATGACACCTCGATCCATCTACCCCGCTCGGTCGACAGCTCGCGGCTAATCTCGCCCCGCGTTCGAGGTCCGTCCCGATCCGGGAGAATCGCTTCATGCCTGACGCGTCCGCACCGATCGCGCCGCGCCGCGCC
Organism: uncultured Phycisphaerales bacterium; assembly: GCA_964426265.1. Lineage (GTDB taxonomy): Bacteria > Planctomycetota > B15-G4 > B15-G4 > SIAN01 > SIAN01. Next base: position 10,518 of record CAYRQC010000050.1, read on the forward strand.
GCGCCGCAGCGGAATCGGATCGCGCTCGCTGCCGTGGGCGTCGTCGTGCTGGCGATCGTGGCCGTGCGCATGGCTCAGTCACGCCAAGCGGCGGGCGGGAACGTTGCGCAGCTCGACGTCGGTCCAGCGGCTCCTCCAGCCGCGACCGTGCCGGTCGCAGCACCCGCCGCCGGCGCGCCGGCGCTCCCGAACCTCGTGCTCGTCACGCTCGACACGGTGCGCGCCGATCACCTCGGCTGCTACGGCTATCCGCGCCCGACCACGCCGACCATCGACGCGATCGCCGCGGAGTCGCTGCTCTTCGAGCGCTGCTACTCGCCGATCGCGCGCACCACCCCAAGCCACTGCTCACTGCTGACCAGCGTCCACCCGCTCGAGCATGGCGTGACCGACTGGTCGTTCCAGGAATCGGAGGAGCTGGCGGCGGCGCGGGCGTTCGCCTCCTCGCCGACGCTGCGCTCCTACGCCGAGATCATCGCGAGCCACGGCTGGACCACCGCCGGCTTCGTGAGCGCCGCGGTCGTGAAGCGCGTCACCGGTCTCGCCGCCGGCTTCCAGACGTGGAGCGAGCCGACCGGCGAGCTGCGCTACGGCAAGGAGACGATGGCCGAGGCGCTGCACTGGCTCGCCAGCGCGCCGGAGCCGTTCTTCCTCTGGATCCACCTGTTCGACGCCCACGAGCCGCCGCGCGACCTCTTTCACGGCAAGGTCGCGGAGCTGGCCGCCGACGACGCGCTGCGAAAACACATGGCCGAGCGCCACATCGCGGCGTCGGAGAACGGGCGGCGCGGGCTGCGCAAGGGCGTCGATCTAGCGACCACGATCGCGCAGTACGACGGCGCCATCCGCAAGCTCGACGACCAGCTCTTGACGCTGCGGCGCGCGCTCGATGAACGGGAGCTCTGGTCGCGGACCACCTTCGTGCTCACGGCCGACCACGGCGAGGGGCTCGGGCAGCACGGTGTGATGACGCACGGCCAGGTCTGGTGCGAGCACCTGCACATCCCGCTCGTGATCCACGTGCCCGGTCACGCGCCGGGGCGGATCGATCGCGTGATGTCGAGCATCGACACGTTGCCGACCGCGCTGGCGCTCACCCCCGGATTGCCTGCAGAGGAGTTTCTGGTGCAAGCGCGCGGGCAGGACGTCAGTGCGGAGGCCTTCGAGGAGCCGCCCGTCTTCGGAATGTCACGCTCCGATGTCGGGATCCTCTCACTCACGTCGCGGCGCTGGAAGCTCATCGTGCAGCCCACTGGCGCGCGCGCGCTCTTCGATCTCGAACGCGATCCGTTCGAGCTCGAGAATGTCGCGACGATCACGCCCGACGTCGCGACTTCGCTCGCTCGCCAGCTCAGTCGGATCGTCCGTGAGCAGGAGACGCGGCGCGCGGAGCGCAGCGGCGATGGCCGCGCGCTGACGCCCGAGGAGCGGGAGGCGATGCGCAAGGAGCTC